>JABIPV010000022.1 GCA_018699075.1 Kordiimonadaceae bacterium
AAAGTTTTAGATGTTAATTTAATACTTTGACTATTTAAAATACTTATATTATCTCGCCATACGTGTGATACGGGTTGAATATAGATTTAAAATATTTAAAATTTAATTAACATATTAAATAAATTAAAGGAAATTGAATGGTTAAAGTGGGAATTAATGGTTGTGGACGCATGGGGCGGCTTTATACACGTGCCTTGTGGGGGAATGCGGATGTAGAGCTAGTCGCCATTAATGAACCTAACGGCGGCATTGAAACAGCGGCACATTTGATGGAGTTTGACAGTGTTCATGGAAATTGGCCTCATGAGGTTAGTTTTGATGAACATCTATCAATTGATGGTATAAAGATTACCTATAGCGAGTTTTCTACACCCGAAGAAATTACATGGTCAGGCGATGATGTTGATATCGTAATCGAATGTTCAGGCAAGTTTAAATCCCGGGAAAGTCTTCAGCCTTATTATGATAAAGGTATTGCTAAAATTCTTGTGTCAGCCCCCATAAAAGAAGAAACTGCCCTTAATTTAGTTATGGGGGTAAATGATCATCTTTATAATCCTGATCAGCATGATTTAATTACGGCGGCGTCGTGCACAACTAATTGTTTGGCACCTGTGGTCAAAGTTATTCATGAAAAAATCGGTATCAAGCATGGCTCAATTACCACTATTCATGATGTGACAAATACGCAAACCATTGTTGATGGACCGATGAAAGATTTGCGGCGTTCGCGCTCATGCCTTAATTCGCTTATCCCCACCACAACGGGATCAGCAACGGCGATCACACTTATTTATCCGGAATTAAAAGGCCGCCTTAATGGCCACGCCGTTCGTGTACCTATTTTAAATGCGTCTATCACGGACTGTGTGTTTGAACTGGAAAGATCAACTACGCAAGAAGAAGTGAACCAACTTTTTGAGCAAGCTTCAAAAACATATTTAGAGGGGATTTTAGGAATTGAACATCGTCCGCTTGTTTCTGCAGATTATTTAAATGATCCACGGTCATCAATTGTTGATGGACCCTCGACCATGGTCGTCAATGGAACTCATCTAAAATTATATGTATGGTATGATAATGAATGGGGTTATGTGAACCGGATGGTGGAGCTTACAGAAATGATCGCGAAGCAATTGTAAATGACAGATATCAAAAGTTATAGTATTGTTACAAGCGCCTATTGGGGGTTTACCATTACCGATGGTGCGCTACGTATGCTCGTTCTGCTAAACTTTTATGCTATGGGATACGGCGCACTTGATTTAGCGTTTTTATTTCTACTTTATGAAGCTATGGGGATTTTGACAAATTTCTATGGCGGCTGGATTGGGTCACGTTTTGGCCTTCGTTCTACGTTGTTTTCTGGGTTGTCTATACAGGTTATGGCGCTGATATTATTGGCCTATTTACCAAGTGGGTTGCCTGCTGTGTCATCTGTTATTTATATCATGGTGGCGCAGGCACTTTCGGGTATTGCCAAAGATTTAACCAAGATGAGTTCGAAGTCGGCAGTTAAACTGGTGGCCAGCGATCAGGGGGGGATGCTTTTTAAATGGGTATCATTACTGACGGGATCAAAAAACGCCCTTAAAGGGGTTGGTTTTTTTGTCGGCGGGTTTTTGTTGCAAACAGTTGGGTTTTTTGAAGGTCTTATGTACTTGGCAGGTGGGTTATTTGCCATACTTTTAATTGCCGTAATTTTTCTGAAAGATGAACTTGGAAAAGCGAAGGAAAAAATACTTCGCCGCGATCTTTTCTTTAAATCGAAGGATATAAATTATCTGTCGGCAGCGCGAATATTTTTATTTGCCAGCCGAGATATTTGGTTTGTCGTAGCGCTGCCAGTATTTCTTTCTAATTTCGCCGGATGGAATTTTGAAGGAATTGGTGCTTTTATGGCTGTATGGATTATTGGTTATGGAATTGTTCAAGCCAGTGTTCCAAAGTTTCTTAAAAATACCAAGGACCGTAAAAGTGCGGCGGTAGCGGCGAAGGTGTGGGGTGCTTTGTTAGTTTTTGTTCCAGTATTAATTGTTTTTGCCATGGATGATTTGTATTTAATGCTGGTGGGCTTAGTGGTGTTTGGTGTAATCTTTGCGTTTAATTCTTCGCTTCATTCTTATTTAATTGTTGCCCTTTCTGATAGTGATAAAGTGTCACTCAATGTAGGGTTTTATTATATGGCCAATGCCGTAGGTAGGTTCTTTGGCACTTTACTTTCCGGATTGATATATCAATATTCTGGTATGGTGGCTTGCTTAATTGTGTCGAGTATAATGATTTTATTGTCGGTATTATTGGTTAGAAAGGTGAACTAAAATGGATTTGTCCTTTAAGCCTGTTGAAATTTTAAAGCTAAAGAAATTATCGCAAGAAAATATTGCCACCTATAATCGTGACGGTTTTGTTCAACCATTTGATGTTTTTAATACTGAAGAAATGATTGCTTACCGTAATTATTTTGATGGTTTGATGGCGCGTAAAGGTGCAGATGGTGCGTATGGCATAAATTGCTATCAGGCACGGATGAAAGGGATTTGGGAAATATGTCGTCATCCAAAAATTCTTGATTATGTGGAAGACATTATTGGCCCTAATATTATTTGTTGGGCATCACATTTATTTTCAAAAAATGCTCATAACTCGAAAGTGGTGCCGTGGCATCAGGATGCGTCATATTGGAAATTATCGCCCGCAAGGACTGTGACTGTGTGGTTAGCACTTGATGATGCTGATGAAGAAAATGCAGCGATGCGGTTTATTCCCGGATCCCACAATAAAGGGTGTTTAGAAGAAACAAAATCAACAGGGGACACAGTTCTTAACATTGAAACCAAAGGAGCTGATAAAATGGGCACACCTTTTTCAAATGTGATGAAAGCAGGACAAATATCGCTTCATGCGGATATGCTGGTTCATGGTTCGCTTGCGAATGGTTCTGACCGCCGGCGTTGTGCGCTGACCATAAGATATTGTCCACCAGAAGTTTTGATCACTGATCCTGAATGGGAAAAAAGTGTTGAGGCAATTATATGCCGGGGATCTGACCCAACAGGCACGTGGAAACATCATGAAAAGCCAATAAATGATGATGTGCTTGCCACTACTGGCCCACTGGGTATTATTGACTAAGTAATAAAGGTGTCATTCGGTCAAAGGCTTCATTTATGCGGTCTGTACTATTGGCAAAACATAACCTGAACCAATCCTTTGCATCCGGGTCAAACGCTATTCCGGGGGCAAGGCCAACGCCCGTTTCATCAAGTATTTTTCTTGCATAGGCCATGTTGTCTGTTACGCCGTTAATTTGAAAATATGCGTAAAATGCAGCATTGGGGCGTGGGAATTTTATATTTGGAAATTCTGATAATCGTTTGCTAACCACTTCCAGACTTTTTAGGTACCGTTGGTTTGATGTTTCGATAAAATCTTCGCCTTTGGTTATGGCGCTTAAAGCAGCGTGCTGTGTAAAAGCGGGGACGCAAGCGGCAGAATATTCCATTAATTTTTCAACGGTAGGTGTGAGTGACGCGGGTAAAGTGAGCCAACCAATGCGCCATCCTGTCATGGCCCATGCTTTGGAAAAGCTGTTGACGACAATAAGCCTGTCTTCGGGTTGGGAAATTTCAAGAAAAGCAGGTGCCGCTTTTCCATCATAATAAAGGCGGCTATAGACATCGTCGGCTATTATCCACGTGCCTCGATTTCGAAGTTCGTCAAGTATATACCGTTGTTCATCATGATTAAGTGTCCAGCCCGTTGGGTTGTTGGGGCTATTGAGTAGAACGACTTTTGCGCCTTTGGCGCGGTCTAAAAATTCGTCAATATCAAGTTTCCATCCATCTTCTGTTGGCCTTATATTTACGGCTTGAACATCTGCGCCTTGTAAAGCTGGAATGGCGAGAAGGTTTGGGAAAGAGGGCAATGTCGTAACCATTTTATCGCCGTCATCTAAAATAGATTGAAAAGCAAGGTTAAGAGCATTGCCGCCTGATAAAGTAACCGCGATACGGTCTGTTGCCATATTGCAGTCGTAAAGGTTATTTTGGTAGGTTGCTATTGCCTCTCTAAGAAATGGTTTCCCAAGGCCCTCGGTGTAAAAAGTCTCACCATTTTTAAGGGCTTTAGCGGCACTGTCACAAATAAACTGTGGTGTGGATTGATCAGGTTCCCCAAACCAAAGAGGAATAAGGTTTTCTCGACCCATAGCAGAATTTGCAAGTTCACGTGTTGCAGAACCTGAAATTCTCAGCCCTCTACTATTTAATTGGTCAGTAGCAAGTGTCATAACTATTTACGCTCATTTTTTAAAACTGTTTATTTTATATAGTATGCGTTTGACGAATATCATAATGATAATTATGCATTGATCTGAAAATTTTCTTTGACTAAGGTAAAGTGATAGGGAGATTTATAAAATGGCACGTGACGATGAAATGTTAAAAGACTGGTGGAATGAGGCTTATTCAGGTCCAGTTAGTTTTATGCGCTTTCCTTTTTCAAAGGATTTGGAGAAAGCTGATATTGCAATTCTTGGTGTACCTTATGATTTAGGAACAACCAATCGGCCCGGCGCGCGTTTTGGTCCGCGAGCCATGCGGGAACAATCTACGCTTACGGGTGAATTTGATTATGGGCTTTGGCCTTGGGATTATCATATTGCAGAATATCATACGGTGATTGATTGCGGTGATATTTGTAATTTCGTTGCTTATCCAAAAAGGATGAATAAAGAACTTGAAGCGACCGTGGATAAAATCATTGAAAGCGATACGGTGTGCTTTTCCATGGGCGGCGATCATTTTATTACCCTTCCTTTACTTCGTTCCCACGTCCGTAAGCACGGCCCACTGGCACTTGTTCATTTTGATGCCCATACGGATACATGGGTCGATGACGATTATAACCATGGCACCATGTTTTATCATGCAATTAAAGAAGGGCTTTTGGACATTGAGCATTCAATTCAAATCGGGATTAGAACACCAAATCCAGAAACCCACGATATTGAAATTATATATGCAGATGAACTTGATGAAATGAAAGCATCGGAAGTTGCCAAACGTATTAAAGATCGCGTAGGAGAGAATAAAGCTTATCTGACGTTCGATATAGATTTTCTTGATCCTGCTTATGCCCCGGGTACAGGTACGCCGGTAGCAGGCGGCCCCACAGTTATGATGGGACGAAAAATATTAAAAGGCATCACGGGTTTAAATATTGTTGGCGCTGACCTCGTTGAAATTGCGCCTGCTTATGATCCTATTGGCAGCATTACGGCGGTGGCTGGGGCGACACTTGGCGGTGATATTTTATATTTACTATCGGAGGCGCTGCGAAAATAATGAAGCATTTAGTCAATATTATATTTGCAGTTATTATCAGCAGTTCTGTGAGTATAGCTGCAGAGAATAAGTTGCCAAATATTGTGTTGATGATGGCGGATGATGCGGGGATTGAAACCATTTCAAGTTATGGCAGTGATACTTATAAAACACCAAATATAGATGCAATTGCCACGGACGGAATGAGATTTACCCATGCTTATTCACAACCGCTTTGTACCCCGTCTCGGGTCAAGCTGATGACGGGAAAGTATAATTATCGAAATTACCTGCATTTTACCCATCTTGATCCCGGGGAAACAACCTTTGCTCATTTATTAAAAGATAATGGATATAAAACCATGATTGCCGGAAAATGGCAGTTATTTGGTGACACGGTTAGTCCAGTGGCAGGGAGCCTTCCTGATCAAGCTGGATTTGATGAGCATATTTTATGGCAAATTTATAGAGAAACTAGAGGGAATAGATATTGGCATCCCACTCTAACTTCTAACGGCGAAGCAATAACTTATGAACCCACGGATTTTGGCCCTGATATCATGAACGATTACGTTTTGGATTTCATGGAACGCCAATCAAATAATGATCAACCTTTTTTAGTATATTATCCATTGGTGCTGCCTCATGATCCGTTTGTTGCAACGCCGGATTTTCCAGATGCAAAAACAGATCATGAAAAATTCACGGCCATGGTATCTCATATGGATAAAATGGTTGGAAATGTAAAAAATAAAATTAACCAGCTTGGAATAGCTGAAGATACACTGTTTATTTTCATCAGT
>JABIPV010000173.1 GCA_018699075.1 Kordiimonadaceae bacterium
AAATTCGTAGGCGCCAGTACCAGCAACACCCGCCGTACCAATTGACATCAAAAGCTCCCCATCCGGGCTAAACTTATGAACCTGATGGCCTTTCTTACGCTCCTCATCACCACGTGCATCCGCGATCCAAAGATTTCCATCCGGATCAACATGTATCCCATGAGGCCAAACAATCATATTTTTACCGAATTTTTTTAAGATGTTCCCATCAACATCGACCAGCATAATTGGATCAATATCTGGTGTATCAAGACAGTTTGAATTGGCGCCGCAACGTTCTGCAACCCAAATATTACCGTTACCCGCATAATATACTGTGCTCGTCGCGCCCCATATACGACCATCAGGAAGTTCAATCCATTCCCCTTTGATAGGCTCGTACGGGTTTATTACTTGCGCATTTGCCATTCCCGTGAAGGCCACAGTAGCAACGCCGGCTGCTATAATTACTTTTGTTATCAATTTTTTATTGATCATTCATTATCTCCCGAAATATGTGTGATTAATTATTTTAAACCTCGCACATTTGACAATAATTCAACCACTTTGTAAAGATTTTATCGCTTCGATTTTACCAGTTAAGAATTTCTTTTCGCTATCATTGCCGCTAAGTTTAATGGCTTTTTGATAATACAGTTTTGCGTTATATAAACTTCCACTTCTCGCATAGAAATCCGCTTTGGCCGCATAAAAAGGTTGATAGTTTACAAACTCCTTTTCCAGTTTATCTAGGTCTGCCAAGCAATCTTCGATGGGAATAATATATGAAGCGGCAACAGTACGATTTAATATTATCACCGGTGACGGCGTTAAAATATTAAGCGTGTCATAAAGAAGCACTATTTCCTGCCAATCTGTCTCTTGATATGTATCCGCTTGAGCATGTATGGCGCTTATCGACGCTTGAATTTGATAACTACCTACAGGACCTTTTTTTAAAGCACTTTCAACAAGTGACATTCCTTCATTTATCAAATCAAAATTCCACAGTTTTCTATCCTGATCTTCGAGCGTAATAAAATCACCTTTCTTGCTAAAGCGCGATTTACGCCTTGAATCGTGAAGGAGCATTAAGGCTAGTAATGCTCTTACTTCCGCTTCTTGTGGGCAGAGTAATAGTAATATCCGTGCAAGCCTTATAGCTTCATTTGTCAGTTCGGAGCGTATGTGGTTTTTACCAGATGAAGCAGAATATCCTTCATTAAATATTAAATATAAAACTTTCAAGACCGCTTCTAACCTTTCCTTGAAAATTTCTTTTTCCGGAATGGTGTAAGGAATGGCCTTTTGTTTTATTTTACGTTTTCCGCGAACAAGGCGTTGTGCCATCGCTTCTTTATTCACCAGAAAGGCCTTGGCTATTTCTACCGTAGAAAGGCCACCGAGCATCTGCAGCGTCAATGCAACAGATATTTTATTATCAAGCGCGGGATGACAACAGGTGAAAATAAGTCTCAACCTTTCGTCAGGAACCGCATATTCATCTTCCGTTGGTTCATTGTCCTGTTCCAATTGAAATTGAATTTCATCTTTTTTGGATATTGCAATCTTATCACGTCGCAACCGATCAATCGCCTTTCTTTTGGCGACTTTTAAAATCCATGCTTTTGGTGATTTTGGCAGACCATTTTTACGCCAATCAACTAATGCGGCTTCTATGGCGTCATGTAATGCGTCTTCTGCGAGTTCCAAATCATGCAGAGTTCCAATTAGAACGGATAAAAGATACCCCCTCTCTTCCTTCATTAACTTTTGAATAGCAACATCAAAATTTATGGGGGGGGAAGAAGAGGATACCATAAATACAAATTAGCTTTCGATGGCCATAATTGGTCTGACTTCAATCGAGCCATATTTCACGGAAGGGATCATAGCCGCATATTTAAGCGCAGCATCAAGATTGTCACAGTCAAATATATAATATCCCCCAAGTTGTTCTTTGGTTTCAGCAAAAGGACCATCTGTTACTGCCAAATTGCCATTCCTTGAGCGAAGGGTGGTAGCCGTTGTGATAGACTCTAAAGGGTCGCCCGCAACCAATACACCATCTTCTACAAATTTATTTGTAGCAGCATTATATTCCCCGATAAGGGTGGTGAATTCATCTGATCCCGGTACTGGGTCTGTGGCTTCATTTGAATAGATAAGTGCTATATACTTCATGATATTTCTCCTAGTTCATTTAAAAAATAATCCAATTGTGACGGATTACATATATAAGACGAATGAAGAAAGCTTAAATCGACAATTTATATTTATTTATTTTCTTCTTC
>JABIPV010000021.1 GCA_018699075.1 Kordiimonadaceae bacterium
AGAACGCTTTATTTCACGAGCAATTGTCGCTGACCAAGTTAATTTGCCGCGCTTAAGACGCGCGATTAATCAACTCGAATCTGAAGGTCACGATACGGATAGTTTAAGCACGATGCTGTATCAAAAATATGTATCACCATTAAGTACTTTATTAATGCCATTACTTGCCGGATTAGCAGCATTCGGGCTTCATCGCGGAGGTAATTTACTGGCGCGTATACTGCTAACTTTGTCAATGGGTTTTGGTTTTTTCGTCATCAATAATTTATTCATAGCCCTTGGTCAATATGGTGCAGTACCCTCATTAATCGCCGCTTGGCTTCCCTTTATATTATTTGGCTTGGCAGGCTTAAGTTTTATTATATTAACCGAAGAATGATAGTTTAATTAGGATTTATTAGTGACTTCACCAAAAATTGAAATTAAATGCGTCCAGAGCAAAGCGGATAGAAAAGCTTTCGTCAAAGTTCTATGGAAAATTTTCAAAGGTGATCCAAAATGGATTCCACCGCTTATTATGGAACGTATGGATGCTATAGATGAAAATAAAAACCCTTATTTTCAACATGCGCAAGTTCAGTTTTGGATCGCCTATAAGGATGATGAACCAGTTGGTCGAATAAGCGCGCAAATCGATGAACTTGTTGAAAAACATCATGGTATTAAAACAGGACATTATGGATTTTTTGATTGCATTAATGATCAGGATGTCGCAAATGCGCTTTTCGATACTGCATTTTCATGGCTTAAAAAAAATGGCATGGTTGAAGTGATTGGCCCGTTCAGCCTTTCTATTAATGAAGAAACGGGAATGTTAGTTGAGGGGTTTGACACATACCCGCATCTGTTGATGGGCCACGCGATACCATATTATCAAGATTTAGTTGCCAATTACGGGCTTAAAAAAGTAAAAGATACTTGGGCTTATACAATGGATATCAGTTCAGAATTTCTTCCGCCTGTCATGCAAAAATTAGTGGATCGTGCTGTTGACCGTGGACAAGTGGTTTTTCGCCCTATTAATATGGATAAATACGAAGAAGAGCTTAAACTTATTCTTGATATTTTTAACGATGCCTGGATTGATAACTGGAAGTTTATACCTTTTACTCAAGCAGAACTTGACCATACTGTTAAAGAAATGAAATTGATCATTCGCGAAGATTTTACTTATATCGCTGAAATTGATGGCGTGCCACAAGCCATGATGGTCACACTCCCTAATATCAATGAAATTATAAGAGACTTAGATGGTAAGGTATTTCCATTTGGATTTTTAAAATTATTATGGCGGCTTAAAATTAAACCTAGTTTTAAAACGGTTAGAGTTCCCCTAATGGGCGTTAGAAAAGAATATCAAAACAGCCGTTTAAGCGTCATAATGTCTTTTGGATTGTTTGAGGCCTGCCGTAAATCCGCCGCCAAAGTAGGGTGCAATGAAGCTGAGCTTTCATGGGTCCTTGAAGAAAATACACGGCTTTCAAAGCTCTTAGAAACTATTGGCTGCGTAAAATATAAAACATACAGATTATTTCATAAAGAATTATAAATGACAGATAACAATGAACCTACTCGTAAAATAAGCTTTTTACACCGCATACGAAATTACTTCTTAACCGGTTTGGTAGTCGCGTCACCAATCGGCATCACCCTTTATATTGGCTGGTGGTTCATTGATTTTGTAGATCGTAATATTAAACCACTTATTCCTAATACATATAATCCTGAAACCTACCTGCCGTTCCCTATTCCGGGCCTTGGTTTGGTTGGCGTGGTTTTATTCCTGATCATACTTGGTGCCTTAACGGCGAACTTATTTGGCCGTGCCCTGATCCGTTTTGGCGAACGCATAGTCGACCGCATGCCTGTCATACGAAGTGTATATGGGACACTGAAACAAATCTTTGAAACTGTGGTCGCTCAAGATAGTAAAAGTTTTAGTGATGTTGTCATCGTAGAATATCCACGCCCTGGAATTTGGGCAATTGCCTTTGTTTCCGGAACTAATAAAAGTGAAATACAAGACAAACTAGAAGGTGAAATGATAAACTTATTTCTTCCTACAACCCCAAACCCCACATCCGGATTTTTATTGTTTGTGCCTAAAAAAGATCTTATTTATCTAGACATGTCAACGGATGAAGCGGCAAAATACGTGATTTCTGCTGGCTTGGTAAATCCAGAAACCCTCCCACAGAAAAATAAAAGGAAGAAGTCCGATTAGCACCGATGATCTTAGTGACGATCTTATTTGTGACTTTATTGGGGGGGCTGTGGGGCACAGAATGCGTTTCGGTGGTGGTCG
>JABIPV010000292.1 GCA_018699075.1 Kordiimonadaceae bacterium
ATTGATATGATTGAACACTTGAATTCCTTTTAATGTGGTTTAACGTGTCATAGTAATATGAGAAAATAAAAATTGTTAGGATAATTTATGTCAAAAGTTACTTTATTTATTGGAAATAAAAATGTGTCATCGTGGTCTCTTCGCGGTTATCTTGCCGTCAAACATGCTGGTGTAGAGTTTGAAGAAGTTTTGATCGCCTTAAGGCCAACGGTTGATAGGGCAAAATTGGATGAACTCACACCAACTGGAAAGGTGCCAACAGTTATGCATGGTGGGCAATATGTATGGGATAGTCTTGCGATATGTGAATATTTTAATGATTTAAATCCTGCAATTTCCTATTGGCCAGAAAATATTAATGTGCGTGCTCATGCGAGATGTGTTGCCGCAGAAATGCATTCGGGCTTTGTTGCCTTACGCGCGCAAATGCCTATGGCTTGCCATAGTATATTTGACTGTCCAAAAATTTCTGGCGATTTAAAAAAAGACATCGACCGTATTATCGAAATTTGGACTGACTGTAGGGAAAAATATAAATCACATGGGCCTTATTTATTTGGCCGTTATTCTATAGCTGATATGATGTTCGCGCCAATCGTGATGCGTTTCAAAAGCTATCAAGTACCACTTTCAAATCAATTACAAGAATATTGCAATGCCATTTATAATCACCCAGATGTGAAAGAATGGGTTGATGACGCTGATCCAAATGATGCTGCGGAACCAGATAGTCGCTAATATTATTAAATCAAATTTTTATAAATCGCATTGCTGAACACTGGCATCAACAAAACCGGTTCTTCCAGCTGTAACGCTAAACCGGTATTCTTGTCCGTCGGTTATGACGCTATGATATAAAGGAAGCGTTCCGCCCACTTCCTGTTTGTCACCGCCTGGTAGTAAGAAATTTACAGTTATTTCCTTCGTCGTATCAAACCAAGCTTCGGGATTGCCATTTTCATTGATGGTTGCGCTTCCCGTTCCCGCAAGCGTTATTAGGCCACGATAAAAGCTGGCGGTTGAGGATGCTTCTGGCGATACAGGGGTTAAAATGACAAAGCGTTTGGTGTCAATTTCACCTGAACATTGCGCATCTTTGGTAATGCCGGCAATAATATTTTCCATTCGGCTCAGTTCAACACCTGAATTGGCTTTTGCTGTGACAACAGCAATAAGTTGGCGAATTTCATCATTAGGAAGTAATTGTGAAAGTTGATCAACGGTAGCTTTGTCTTTTCCCAGTTCAATTTTTAACTGGTCGTTTTCTGCCACTTGACTGTCATGACGTGATTTCCATAATAGGACTTCTTCTTTGGCAACAGATATACCTGCTTCGTATGAATAATAGCCTATGCCACCAAAAACCCCAATCACAGTTACAAACTTTATAAAACTCCAAATGCGTCTGCTTCGCCGCTTCTGCAGTTCTTTTCTATGCACCATTCCTAATGACATTTATTCTCTTTATCCTAAATTTAAAATTACATTATTATAGTACGTAATTTTTCTAAAATTAAAGTTAATTTATTTTTTGTTATATTTAAGTTGTTTTATTTACTATGGTTTATGGAATAGGGAAAGATAATTAAAAGAATATTTAGGGAAAAGAATGAGTGATGAACGATCAACACAGGGGAATGATGCAAAATTAAAACGTGATATTGGAATGTTAGCTGCAATATTTCTTGTATTTAACGGCGTAATTGGCGCTGGTATTTTTGGCCTCCCCGGTAAATTAGCAGAACAAGCAGGGATGTTTAGCCCCTGGCTCATTCTTATTTTCGGCGCGCTTATTTTAACCGTGGTGTGGTCTTTCGCCTCTATGGCCAGTTATTTTAATAATACCGGTGGTCCGGTTGCATATGCATCACGCGCCTTTGGGCCTTTGGTGGGATTTCAAACGGGGTGGTTGCTCTATTTTGGCCGTATTGCGTCTATTGCAGCCAATCTCAATTTATTATTTACATATGCAGAATATTTTTGGGACGGCATGGCAAATGAAACGACCAAGGCCATTATGTTCTGCTTTATTATTGGCGCTTTGGCCATTATAAATATTATGGGTATAAAAAGGGCCGTTCAAGCCATAAATATCATTACTTTCTTAAAAGCTATCCCCATAATAGGTTTAATATTAATCGGCTTGCCACATGTGTCACCTGCAGGTTTATTGCCAGGAGATTTTCCGGTTGTTGATGATGTTGGGGCACTGGTTTTACTTATTTTATATGCATTCGTTGGTTTTGAAGGTGCATTAGTGACAGCCGGTGAAACAAAAGATCCAAAGAAAACATTACCTGTTGCACTGTTTTCAACAGTAATTATCATTTCAATCGTCTATTTTCTTATTCAGCTAATATATGTGAATACGGTTATCGGTGGGAATAATGATGCACCGCTTATAGCATTGGGTCAGTTCGTGTTAGGAACAACGGGTGCTGTTATAATTACTTTAACGGCTATTTTTTCCATCATGGGTAATGCCACAAGTATCATGATTGCAGTGCCGCGCATGACATTTGCGATGGCAGAAGACGGCTCGTTGCCGGGGTGGTTCTCTCAGGTACATGAAAAATATAAAACACCAATGAATTCCATTTTATTTTTAAGTTTTATTGCCATTATTCTCGGATTGACGGGTACTTTTGTCTACTTGGCAACAGCAAGTGCCCTTTCGAGGATGGTGGCTTATGGGGTTTGTATTGCGTCTTTACCTGCCATCAAAAGAAAAGCGGACCTACAAACACGGGACGAAGCCACGAATTTACCGGGCGGAAATATAATACCGATTATCGCAATTTTGGTTTGTATTCTAGCAGCGGTTTTATCGCCCTTAATATCATGGTTATATTTTTGTGGATTTTTTGCCTTGGGTAGTTTTCTTTATTTCATTAATTACCTGCTGAAAAGAAAGGCGGCTTAAAGTCACCGCCATTATAAATATTTTCTGGAAATTGCGTGGACGATAATAAACCAAAAATCAGGCCTGATATTGGCCTTGTCGTTTTTGGCTATCTGTTATATTTCATAAATTACAGACACAAAAAAAGGGCGGAATAAAACCGCCCTTTGATGAATTTTATTCAGGTAACGTTGGATATGTTATCCCGAGCTGATCCAAATAAGTTTTATATTTACTGGGATCATAATATAGCTCTTTAAGCTGCGGCTTAAACTTGGCCATGATATCTACATTTTTTTCAATCGCCGGTTTTTCTGTCGCACTAATGAAGGGTACATATGTTGTATCTTTTAGCTGTACATCATTGAAATAAGAATGGGCCTCTTTCAAAAGCTCAGGTTTCATAAGTAAGTCCACCATTGTCTGGGCAATAACTTTTGCACCGGTGACGGAACCTTTATGTGCAAGCGGTGTTGCCATCGCAATTGTGTTACGCCAGTTGTGACCACCCAATCCACCAATATTGGCGGGGTAATTTAAGGTAATTGTGGGCACAAGCCACGAAATATCACCAATATCATCTGAACCACCACTGATTGGAAATTCGGATGGTTCGCGAACTCCTGCTACTTCGTCAGACAGGCCCGTTATTTCATTGCCAGAAGCAAGGGTTTGGACTGCTTTGGCGAAGGTCTGATCTTTTTCGTCCCAATCAGGCATACCGACTGCGTTCATATTTTCATTAACGGCAAGGGCCATTGGTTTATTATAATGACGAGGCCATGCACCACCTACAACACGGTGGCTCACAGTGGTATTTGTCATTAGTGCGGCACCTTCGGCTGTTTTGTTCAGCTTATCATAATTTTCAAGGATATTTTCAGCGGTCATTTCGCGGATATAATACCAAACCGATGCCGTTTGCGGCACTACATTTGGTTGATCACCACCGTCTGAAATTATATAATGGCTACGCTGTAATGGATGAAGATGTTCGCGGCGTGCGTTCCAACCTGCGTTCATTAGCTCAACCGCATCAAGAGCACTTTTACCCATCCAAGGTGCCCCAGCACTATGTGAGCTTTCCCCTGTAAACGTATATTCAACCGATATAAGTCCTGTACCCCGCGCTTTACCCCATGATACGGCAAGTGAACTTCCCACGTGCGTAAAGAGTACGGCATCAACTTCATCAAAAAGACCTTCGCGTGTGAAGAAAGCTTTACCAGC
>JABIPV010000020.1 GCA_018699075.1 Kordiimonadaceae bacterium
CGAATTGCAAGAGCGAAAATAGTCGGAAACATAATCGAATTAAAAAAGCCAACCAGTAAAATAGACCACATAGCAATACTTCCTGAACTATTCATACTGATGATAATCAGTAATATTGCTATCAGAGCATTAAAGGCCAAATACCGCGTAGGACGAAGAAATTTCATTAAGAAAGCACCGATGAAACGACCAATCATCGCTCCCCCCCAATAATAAGCAACCATCTCCCCTGCGCTACTTTGCTCCAATCCAATATGCACCGTTTCTGAAAAATATATAATCAAAAAGCTGCCAATGGAAACTTCGCCACCAACATATAAAAATATAGCGAGCACGCCCAGTGATAAAGGTTTTCTTGACCAAATACTGACATCTGATTTTTCTTGGTTATTTTCTAAATGCGATATGACGGGTAACTTAATTTTCAAAAATATTATCGTTACAACCAATAATGTTGCAGCAATTATTAAATATGGACGCTGAATTGCTTCAGCATACACAAATATAGCATCCGATATTATGAATACCCCAAATATTGGCGCCAGCGTTGTCCCTAACGAATTCATTGCCTGTGCTAAATTTATACGGCTGGCTTCCGTTTTTTCAGGACCTAATGCGATCACATAAGGATTGGCGGCTACATGTAAAAAGGTAATCCCGCTGGCAAGAACAAATAAGGCCAGTAAAAAAAGCCCATAAACCTCGTAACCTGCGGCAGGATAAAACAATAAACACCCTATCAACATAACCACAAGGCCAACAACTATGCCACGTTTATAACCAATAAAACTTACAAGTTTTCCCGCAAATGGAGAGACAATAAAATAGGCGCCAAAGAAACAGAACTGCACTAACATGGCTTGAGTATTACTTAAATCGAAACCATCCTTCAATTGAGGAATAAGTATATCATTCAGAACTGTGACAAATCCCCACAGGAAAAATAAAAAAGTCATCACAGTGAATGCAAGAGAGTTTTGTTCTTTTTGTTGGCTTTCTGAATTTATTATTTACTTTTCCCTAAATAATGCACAATTTAAGTTTGTTATGCCTTTACACTTTTAACCTTGTCAAATAGCTCTTCAAGCAATTGGCGGTGTGATACGCATGACCACTTGTTTGGTTTGAATATTCAGTATTGGTGATTTCTTCGTAGCCGTCTTTGCCAATAATTGTCACCACATCTCCTATTTCTATGTCGTCGGAACCAGTAACATCAATGATCGTATGATTGGCCGTTATTAACGCAATCATCGGGTATTTTCTTCCTTTAATAATCACTTCTGTTGTATTTACTGAATTTAAGGAGAAACCATCAGAATAACCAAGTGGCAACGTAACAATTTTCATTGGTTTTTCAATTTTAAAGGCCTGATGATATCCAATGGCTTCACCGGGTACCATATCCTTAATATAAAGAACCCGTGTGCGAACACTGAGCACAGGCTTAATATCCATATTCGGCATAGGCTCTAACCCCACCAGTGAACTTCCAGGACGGACCATATCAAGATGAGAATTTGGATCATGGTCTACTTCTGCGCTTGAAGCAGCATGACGAAGACCAAGATCAATTCCTTTAGCTTTGGCATTGTCATAAACCGCATTAAGTCGTGATATTTGTATTGGATTAAAGTCCGCATCTTCAGACATTGCCGTGAGCACACCTTCAATTTCAATATGTGATAATGCTGCAACTTTTTCTACAAAGGCATCTGCGACCTTATAAGGAACACCTACACGGCCTAATCCTGTATCAATTTTTATATGAACTTTAGCTTTACGGTCCAGTTTACGCGCCTCTTCATTCAAAACATTCACCGCATCTGAAAATACAGATTGGCTGATATTATGAGTTATCGCCGTTCTGGCATCACGTGCTGAAAAGGGTCCTAAATTAAGGATCATACCCCCTACTCGTCGATGGCGGAGTAGTTCGCCTTCATCCATTTTAACAACCGCGAAATGCGATATACCTTCCAGAGCCATTGACGTGGCAATTTCCACAATTCCATGCCCATATGCATTACATTTAATCACCGCCATAATCGGACGACCATCAATTTTCTTACGTACTTCAGCGATATTATGGTTTAAATTATCAATATTTAGCTCCACCCAAGGATCATATTGATCTTCAACGGTTTGAGGCGGTGGCCCTGCAACGTCGGCTTCTTGGGCACGGGCCATTGTTGCTGCCGAACCGGAAAGAACAACCCCCGCTGAAACAGTACTGGCGAGCTTAATGAAATCGCGTCGATTTGAATCTATCATGTTTTATGCCTTTATTTTTATATTATTGGGCCATTAGAACGTATGTAGCAACAGCAAGGAATGAAATAATCATACCTGTATGCTTAGCATATTTCCACGGTGTTAAGTCAACCTTAGGCGGTGATGCTTTTTCAGAAATATATTCTTCCGGCCAAAACTTACTGATAAGGATCATTAAAAATGCCGTTATGAAAAATACCAACGCTAAGAAATGAAGAAAATGAATTTCATCGGCTGTATTAAATAACCCCTGAAAGAAAACTTGAACTTGATCGGCGAAAGTAAATACCAGAAGGTAAAATACCACTGGGCCAATAATCATGCCTATTTTTGCCGCACGGGCCGTGACAAAAGTGGTAAAATAACCAAGTAATATAACCGCGAGCATTGGTCCAAAGAATGTGGCATTGATTTTTTGCAAATAATTATAAAGACTTCCCTCAGTATCAATCATTGGCGCCGCGAGCATTGCCGCAATAGCAAGCACAATACTGCATAAACGACCGGACCAAACCATTTGCTTTCCCGTCGCATTATCATTAATAAATATCTGGTATATCCCTTGGCTAAAAAGGGTGGCCGCGCTATTTAATACACTGTTGAACGTGCTTAAAACCGCGCCAACCATGACGGCGGCAAATAAACCTACCAGTGCGGGCGGCAACACTTCTTTCACCAGCATAGGGTACGCCAGCATGGCATCTCCACCTGCCAAGTCACCTTTAAATAAATAATAGGCAATAACACCGGGAAGCACGATTGCAATTGGTCCCAGCAACTTAAAAGACGCCGCAATCAGCACCCCTTTTTGTCCTTCAGCCAAATTCTTTGCCCCAAGAGCACGCTGAATGATTGATTGATTGGTACACCAGAAGAAAACTTGATTTA
>JABIPV010000186.1 GCA_018699075.1 Kordiimonadaceae bacterium
GGTGCTCTATCCTACTGAGCTACGGGCGCACAAAAGTATTATTGATTAGGGGCGAAAAGCGAATACGTCTGCATAATTTTTAAGACGTTTTTTTCTAACATGTGGTTCTTGCACAATGTAATCAATATTATTGCGCTCCGCATATGCCACAGCTTCCTGCTTCGTGTCAAAGGATAATCGTATTTGACTATTCATATCTGAAGAACCCGTCCAACCCATTAGAGGGTCTAGATCTCTAGATTTTTCCGGTGCATATTCAAAACTCCATTTTTTGCAGTTTTGTAATCCGGATTGCATAGCATTTTTAGTTGGTTGAAAAATACGTGCTGTCATTATCATTTTACCTTATAGAACTTTATCTAACTTTCTTTTACTCTACATCGTTAAAGAGGAAAAGAAGAATTTTCTTAAATTAATAAAATGATAGAGATTGAGTATAATGCAATTACGGATCGAGAAAATTCATTGGCTCATTATCTTTAACCAGATCTTCTAGTGTATATTTGTCCGCAGTTGATAGAAAGGCTTGTAAAGCTTCTTGCATAACATGACTGAATGAACAATTGTTCACCAAGGTACACCGGCCGTCGGTGCCCGAAAAACACTCTACAATACTTAAATCGTCTTCTGTATAACGAATTAAAGCACCAATATTAATATCTTTAGGTTCTTTTCCTAATCGAAATCCGCCGTTTTTCCCACGGATAGTATCTAAGTAGCCGCCTTTACCAAGTAGGTGAACCACTTTCATCAGGTGATTCCTAGAAATATCATACGCTTCTGAAACTTCCCGAATAGAGGCAAGATCGCCATTTTTTTGGGATACGTAAATCAATACCCGTACTGAATAATCTGTAAATGAAGTTAGCCTCATATTGCTTTCCTAAAAATACTAAAAAAAACTTGCCTCAATTGATCATACCGCAATATACGCCATAATTTAGCATAGCAATCAAAATTTAGCATAGCAATCAAGTTTTAAATAATTATTTTATATATTTATGTAACAATTATTTTATATATTAAGTAAATTAACTATAGATTGTTAATGTGCAATTAAAAAGAAACATCTTAATTTTAATTATAAACCTTTATTATATTTACGTTTTTTTTCTGATTCAGATTTTAATTGCCCACATGCTGCTAATATATCTTCACCGCGCGTGGTTCTTATCGGTGCGGAAATTCCCTGACTAAAAATAATGTCAGAAAACTTTGCCACTCTACTTTTACTGGGACGTTCAAAAGTTGATCCCGGCCAAGGATTAAAAGGTATTAAATTAACCTTGGCAGGAATTTTATAATCTTTAATAAGTTTCACCAATTTATGCGCCGCTTCGTCGCTATCATTAACATCTTTAAGTAATATATATTCAAAAGTTATTTTCCGGCTATTTTTAATGCCTGCATAATTTTGAAGCGCTTTCAAAAGTTCCGCGATCGGGTATTTATTATTAATCGGCATGATTTTGCTGCGTGTTTCATCGTCAACCGCATGAAAAGAAATCGCCAAATTAACACCCATTTCTTCGCCGCACCTATAAATTTCTGGAACTACACCAGACGTAGAAAGGGTTATGCGGCGACGTGATAGATTTATTCCATTATCATCCATGACAATTTGCATGGCTTTTTTAACATTTTCAAAATTATAAAGTGGTTCGCCCATGCCCATTAAAACGATTGTCGACACTAAACGCCCTTCAGAAGGACTTGGCCATTCTTCAAGAAAATCCCGTGCGACAAGTAATTGCATTACAATCTCAGCCGGCGTTAAGTTTCTAACCAATCTTTGGGTGCCGGTATGACAAAATGTACAGGTAAGTGTGCAGCCAACTTGTGACGAAATGCATAATGTCCCACGATCAGCTTCTGGTATAAACACGGTTTCAACTTCTTGGCCATCGGGAAATTTCATTAGCCATTTTCGTGTACCGTCTTTAGATATCAACGCTTCAATAATTTCTGGTCGACCAACATCGAAATGTTCATTTAGTTTAACGCGCATCTCTTTTGAAATGTTGCTCATTTCATCAAAGCTTTTAGCACCCCTAAAATATATCCAATGCCAAATTTGCTGCGCACGCATGCGGCATTGTTTTTCAGGTACTCCAATTTCTCTTAATTTTTGTGCTACTTCATCATGAGTCAAGCCGATTAAGCTTCTACTTTCATTAAACTCAATTCGTGGCGCGACAATGGGTTCAACACCTAAAGGTAAAGTTTTCATAGCTTATCTCAAATTCGGAGCAATTTTTGTGCTTCATTGATTTATATTTGTTTAGCGGCAGGAATTGGTAATGGCATTATGAGCTGCCGTAAATCCTGATAGTGAGAAACGATAGCTGGTTGCATTTCCGCGACCACTTTTGGCATTCATTGTTAAACTGTTGCCACGCTTCATATTCGCAACCATCGCATCATCTTGCTTAGCATCATATCCCCAAGCACCGTCATCTTCTGTGAATAAATCATTTCGTTTTTTCTTATCAATCGAAACACTGACTGTAGAGCCTTTTTGAAAAGGGTAACCAACAATAAAGTTTAGCTCGTTCCTAATTTCCCTACTAGGTTTATGGGTAATTGTAATAAACGGATTACCATGCCTTAAGGATTTTGGGTTTTTTGTTTTAGGAACCGAAATCATATAGCAAATCGTCTCACCCGCGTCTGTTTTGAGCACAAACGCATCCCAATCACGAAAACTACTTAATAGCTGTCGGCTATCTGCCGATGATACACTTGTTGTCAGTAGAACCAGGGAAATGGCAACACTAAGCCAAGTCACGAACTTATTCATCAATTATCCTCATACAATTATTCTAGAGTTATTTAACCTAATTTTTACCATGATTAAACATAAATTTTGTCAGAATTTAGATTATATCATAACAAATACCAACAATGACCTATAAATTACTTAAATTTTGAGTTATTTTTTATTAATTTTATCGATTATGATAGCCATATGCAAATTTATCATGTATCAAATAATTTGTTACATATGAAACTAATTTATTAAGGACTTATGAAATGAGTAAAGTCTATCAAAATGCGACTGTAGCCTTAGAAGGCATATTATTTGACGGAATGACGATTATGGCAGGCGGGTTTGGCCTTTGCGGTATTCCGGAAAACCTTATCCTCGCACTACGCGACAGTGGCGCCAAAAATATAACGGCCATCAGTAACAATGCTGGCATTGATGATTTTGGACTAGGGTTACTTCTGCAAACACGTCAAATCAAAAAAATGGTTTCTTCTTATGTAGGTGAAAACAAAGAATTCGAAAGGCAATATCTTGCGGATGAATTAGAGCTAGAATTTAACCCACAAGGAACTTTGGCGGAACGCATTCGCGCTGGCGGTGCTGGTATTCCAGGATTTTACACCAAGACAGGCGTAGGCACGTTAGTCGCCGAAGGTAAAGAACATAAAGATTTTGACGGCGAAGCTTATATTTTAGAAACTGGCTTAAAAGCCGACGTGTCGCTCGTTAAAGCATGGAAAGCGGATAAAGAAGGGAATTTAGTATTTCGAAAAACCGCCCGAAATTTCAACCCCATGATGGCCACAGCGGGCACTATTACAATTGTTGAAGTGGAAGAGCTCGTAGAAATAGGAGAATTAGACCCAGATCAAATTCACACTCCCGGAATTTTCGTGCAGCGTATCATCGTTTCAAAAAACCTCGAAAAACGTATTGAGCAGTTAACAACACGCCAAAAAAATGAAGAAGGAAATTAGACATGGCATGGACAAGAGAAAATATGGCGCACAGAGCGGCACA
>JABIPV010000364.1 GCA_018699075.1 Kordiimonadaceae bacterium
AGGAAGTAAAACAGAAGAAATTCCTGCAGAATAATATTAAGAGGCGAACATTCACTGCTGGCCTTATTCTTTTGTAATATTATGGCATCACTTTTTAAGAGCTATTCATAATAAACCCTGTTAATGTCCAAAAAAATTATTCAGGGTAATTTTAAATGGACGAAATAAACGCTAAAAAATCTAAATTGGCATTAATATACATGGCTGTGATCATGGCCATCGTTTTTTCAGTTTGGAATGTAATGCTGAATAATTTTGCCATAGAACGGGCCGCCTTTACAGGTTCTGATATGGGTGACCTTCATTCTGTACGTGAAATTCCTGGTTTTTTAGCGTTCACGGCTGTTTTTATTTTGATCTTCATAAGAGAACAAACGCTGGCAATTTTAGCTTTATTCTTGCTCAGCTTCGGCGTTCTTGCAACGGGTTATTTTCCAAGTAAATATGGTTTAATCGTTACGACGTTATTAATGTCCATTGGATTTCATTATTTTGAGACCATCAACAGCAGCTTGACATTGCAATGGCTTCCTAAAAAAGATGCACCGGCATTTTTGGGTAAGATTATTGGTTACAGTTCCTTTGCGGGGCTCGTTGCTTATGGTTCTGTTGCACTATTTACGGAAGTGTTTCATTTTGATTATGTTGTTATCTATACCATTGCAGGGATAATCGGACTGGCCATGGTTGCCCATTTATGGTGGTTGTTTCCAAAATTTGAATCTTTAGTTCCACAAAGAAAGAGCCTTTTTTTAAAGAAACGATATTGGGTTTATTATGCGCTGACATTTTTAAAAGGCGCACGGCGACAAATCTTTATGGTGTTTGCTGCATTTCTACTGGTTGAGAAGTTCGATTATACTTTGGCAGAAGTAACCACTTTGTTCTTGATTAATAAAGGCGCCAATATTTTCGTTGCTCCTTATATCGGAAAGATCATCGGTAAAATTGGTGAAAGCCGCGCATTATCAATTGAATATGTTGGATTGATAGGCGTGTTCATTGGTTATGCGTTGGTTGATGATGCAATGGTCGCGGCCGCTTTATATATTTTGGATCACTTGTTTTTTGCCATGGCAATTGGCATTAAAACCTATTTTCAAAAAATAGCTGATAGCGAAGATATGGCAGCAACCGCCAGTGTTAGTTTCACCATTGACCATATTGCTTCTGTGATCATCCCTGTAACATTTGGTTATATCTGGATGTATGATCCCTCACTTGTGTTTTATTTGGGTGCAGGATTTGCTGTACTTTCCCTGATCGCATCAAACATGATCCCGCGCATGCCAGAGCCGGGAAATGAGTTTGTCTGGTCACAAAAAGAAAAATTCACTCCATTACAATAAGCTTAAGTACCTGACCTCTTCTTAACGGTTGATCCTTGGTTAAACCGTTAAGAGCAGTAAAGCGCTCCACTTTATAGTCATCAAATGCCATATTTTGGGCAAGGCTTTGAATGGTATCGTTATTTTGAACCGTGATGATTTTTAATTTCCGGCCTTTTATTTGATTGGCTTCACTTTCGCTTATTTTATTGAAGCTATAAGATAAGCGCTGCAACCCTTCGGATAAGGATTGGTATGTTGCTTGAGGCGTAAGCATTAGGAAATGATATGCTTGGTCAGCAGAGTGATGAATGGCTAATAGGCGAACGATGTAATTTTGTTCGTTAATGACAGTGCTCGCCGTGCCTGTTAGGGCATCCATATCATTAATTTTTATATTTTGAATACCTTCCATAGGTGTTTCTAATTTGAAAGCCGTCCATATTTTATCTGCATAGTCACTGATGCTCATATCTTTCATACTTGCACCTGAGAAAATCACGGCACTGCCTTCGGCGGATCCTGTTCCTTTTGCCATGACGGCATCTGATGAATTTTGAAGTGTGAAATTTTCGGGGACTGTGAATTTTAGGCGCATTGTCGGGTGTATAAATTCGCGGCCTTTGATCACTCCTTGTTTGGGATCGTCTCCCCACATCATATTATCAATGATGTTATAATAAAGTCCTTGTCTGCGGTCACGCGAATTTTGCGGTATTTGTGTTTCAGTTGCGGCATTAAACGCCCTTGTGACGCGGTCTTGAGTATTGGGGTGGGTGGAAAAGAAATCTGATTTTTCAGGTTCGCCCGCACGATTTGCTAAAATAAGTTGAAGTTTATGATCCGCATCTAAAGAACTGAGCATATCCGATGACGCATATGGGTCATAACCCGCACCGCTTGAATAACGAATGCCAAGCTCATCGGATTGATATTCTTGGTTACGCGAATAACTCATTAAATAAGCTTGCGCCCCTTGGTTAAGGCTATTGGCAACGGCACTGTCGCCTGATGCGGCGCCTAAAATCATGGCACCAAGGCCTGTAAACATTTGGTTGTTATAACGTTTTGCGGAATGCCTTGCGGTGACATGGCCAATTTCATGGCCAATTACGGATGCAAGCGCACTTTCACTATTGACCATAGAAAGGATGCCGCGGGTAACATAGACATAGCCCCCAGGGAGCGCGAAAGCATTAACAAGCGGCGTGTCCAAAACGGTAAAGGTAAACGGATAATCACTTAGTTCAGAATTGGCCACAAGTTTCTGGCCAAGATCGTTGACATATTGGTTTACGCGCTCATCTCTATACACACCGCCATTGTCGGATAGAATACCGGGATGAGCGTCTTTACCAATGGACATTTCTTTGGCCGGTGACATAAAGGGCGTAAAGTCCCTTTGACCCGTTGCGGGGTTAACTGTGGTACATCCAGACAATGATAATGGCAGGATAATAGTAAGGAAGATTGTTATATTCTTTTTATGAAACCACATTTATATTCTCTTTCATTGGATTACCAGTTGTTCTGGATGGCTTAAATCAATTGAAGGGCCATTATAATATTTTAACCAGCCGCGAACAAATATATTTTTACCTTCTAAATTAGTCAAATTTATGTCTTTTTTTTCGAACATTTTTTTAACCCGCCCTGGAACAACGATTGTAAAATCTGTTTTATAATCATCGCCAAAATTTAAATATGTATTGCTACGTACTGTAGCAACATCAATTATTCTACCGGATATTACCTGAAAACTATTAGTATGTTTACCGCTAATTTCTTGGGGTTTTATTTTATAATAATCAAGGCTCCAAATTCCAGTATTTTTAAGGCGAGCTTCTTTTTCTTCTTTCATCATATCGTCGACGATGCTTCGGTTGTCGGAAAAACTATAAACCCTGGCCATACCTTGTTTAAGCATTTCGCCTTGAACCCAGGTTCCATCTTCGAGGAATAAATGAGCAAGAGCGCGGCCGTAACGGTCTAGTTTTCGACCGCCGTAATAAAGTAGAACGGATTTATTCATTGTTAGATCTCTTAGAGCATCTTTGGCCTCATAGCCAAGAGGCCATTCCTTAAAATTTTTACGGTTTAGGGCAATCTTAGGTGCCTGAATCCCTACCAAACGCACAGTGGTATTGTTTTCTAAAATGATTGTGTCACCATCAACAATGTCTATGACAAGTGATTTAAAAAGATCGCCTTTTTCAGGCTTTAACTGGGATTTTATGTGTGCGCTGTCATAACCATAAAGAGGGGACGTAAACCCCAATAGAATAATTATGATGAATTTATATAATCGCATAATATTATCATAAGAGTTGATGATAAAAGGGCAATATAATTTAAATGTATAGACCTGGAAAAATTAAAAATATAACATGCATTTATCATAAATGAGGGCATCAATATGACAAAAGTTTTTTTTAATATATTATTTTCAGTAATGATGAGCATTGCTTTGTTAGGGCCATGTGTTTCGGTTGCAGAAACAAGAGCAGAGTTTTTAAAGTTTCAGCAAGAGGCGTTGAATATTGGCGAAGTTAATGCGGATGCCATTGCCGAGTTTTCCAGAAGATCCTTTACATTTTGGATTGCCAATGCTGTTGATTATAACAGAAGTCCAGAAAAATATGCTGATGTCATGCCGATCTATCATCAAAATCAAGAAAAATATGCGCGCGATAGAACAATTAAATTAGATAGATTTGAAGACACTATTAATAATTTCATTAAGTTTGATAAGCGAAACACTCTCGCGAATGACCCGATTTTATTTGTCGGTAGTTCAAGTATAGTTTTTTGGGAAACGTCCCAATCATTTCCAGAATATCCAGTTATTAATAGAGGCTTTGGCGGCGCGAGTCTTCCGGAAGTTCTGCATTATTATGATGATGTGATTAAAAAGCATAAGCCTTCTATGATGGTCGTTTATTGCGATATTGATGTGGAAAACGGTAAGTCACCTGAATTCGCGGTTAATGCATTTAAAGAACTCGTCGCTAAGGTCGAACAGGATTTCCCCACAACTCAAATGCTTCTTCTATCTATGAAACCTACATTGATTGACGATGTATTAGGTAAAGATGTGCGTAAAAATAAAATCATAACAAATGATATGTTGTCAACTTATGCCGAAGCTCATAATAACCTTCATTATGTGGATATTACCAGTGTTATGATTAAAGAAGGTGAGCAATTAAAGGATGAAATATTCCTAGGTGACGGGATGCATATGAACCCACTAGGATATGAATTATGGGATCCAGTTATTAGAAAAGAAATTAGAAGAATTTTAAATTAATTTCGTTTATTTAAATTCCAGTCATATTTCAAAAATTTAATTTTAAACTCGCCGGACTTGATTTTTTGTGTGTCGGCGGATGAACTGTCAAACAATTCAGAATGTTTGATAAAGTAATCTTCAATTTCATTAATGCTCGCATCGCTGTCTTCAAAGTCATCGTCATACCATTTGAATATTGATGACACACGTAAGTTATTCCCATCAAGATAATTACGTTTTTTATCGCTTAAAAATGTAGCCATTTGATCATGAAGTTGTTTTTCAAGCCGCTCACCATCATAGGCTTCAGTCTTAAGTGACGGGCAGCTTATGCTGGCGCAATTTAGGGCAAAATGAATGCGAGATTCTTTGAAATTATTTAAGATCAAATCTTTTTCAATATCATCAAGCGAGATTTGCTCACCAAATAATGAAACAATATCTTTGCCAAAAGGTGTAAAAATAATATTTCCAAGATCGCGAATAGAGTCTATTTTCGGATAGCCGGTAAGCACTAAATTGACTGTCCACGCATTATAGGCATTTATGAGAAACGCCAATTGCTCATCTTCAGACCAATTTTCAAACTCTGATTTATTAATCGCAGAT
>JABIPV010000019.1 GCA_018699075.1 Kordiimonadaceae bacterium
TCCACCACAAGAAAATCCGCCCGAAGTAATTGGCGCGCACATTGCTGTCGCATGGAATGGCTCATTAGAAGCCACACGTGCCGTCGTCATGTCAAAAACAATAATCTCACAAGCAGATAAAGTTACTATATTGACCGCAGGGGTAGAGCAAAATACGCCTTCTGAAGATGAATTGGTCGAATATTTGACACATTGGGGTGTTAGTGCTGAAATTGAAAAGTTTGAAAAGTCAAAAATAGTTGCAAAAGACTTATTGGCTAAGACGGCAGAAGTTGGCGCGGATTTATTAGTGATGGGAGCATATGGCGATAGCCATGAACGGGAAACGTTATTTGGTGGCAATACTCAACATATTGTTGATCATGCAAAAATGCCAGTCATCTTGGTTCATTAAGAATTGTACCATAGGACTATATAAACAAAGGAAGATAAACGGCTATCAAAATATGTGATAGTATATAACAAACAAAATATTAGAGTTAACTTTATTCAATCCCAGGGAGGATGGTATGACTTTTATGAAACAACTATTTATAGGCCTTATTAGCGCAACATTGATGATAGGAACAATGTCATCAACAGCAATCGCGTTTGAGCCAGATAAACCAATAGAGTTTATTATTATGGCAGGTAAAGGTGGCGGTGCTGATAAAATGGCCCGTTTGATGCAAGCAATTGTTGAAAAAGAAAACCTTTCAAATCGACCATTATTTCCCACCAATAAATCTGGCGGTTCGGGTGCAGAAGCATTGATTGCGGCGAAGAATGCCAATGATCCTGATCATACACTTATGGTTACGCTCAATTCTTTTTTCACGACGCCTTTACGCCAACCCGGCCTTCGCATTGATAATTCTACTTTTGCACCTATCGGCCGTATGGCTGAAGATACGTTCCTTTTATGGGTTCATAAAGATAGCGGTGTGACAACGTTTGCGGAATATTTAACAAAGGCAAAAGCCGATGGCAATAAATGGGTTATGGGCGGAACAGGAAGAGCAGGCGAAGATAATATCATTACCAACTTCCTGAATAATGAATTTGGCCTATCTATGAAGTATATCCCATATCAAGGTGGCGGAGAAGTTGCCAAACAAGTTGCGGGTAAACAGCTTAACTCCTCTGTAAACAACCCTTCCGAAGCGCTTGGTTTTTATGAAAGTGGCGATCTTGTACCTTTGGTTGCCTTCACTGATGAGAGATTACCTTTATTCCCGAATGTTCCAACATTAAAGGAACTCGGAAACGACTTTAGTTATTTCATGCAACGTGCTGTTGTTGGTGCACCGGGGATGAGTGACGATGCCTTAGCCTATTATACTGATCTGTTTACCAAAGTGTATCAATCAAGTGATTGGCAAGATTATAAAAACAAACAATCATTAATGGGTGAATTTATGACCGGTGATGAACTGAGAATATATTGGGATGCGCAAAATTCGCGCCATTCGGTGATTTTAAAAGCATCCGGTGATATAAAATAATAGGCAATTAAAGATAAGATTAGGGTAGTTTTAATATGCGTAAGGCAGAACTAGTAACAGCAATTATTTTAGGCATTCTTTCTCTTTGCCTAATGTGGAAAAGTGGGGAAGCACCGGCCTGGGATCCAAGTATTGCCCGATTTGACAATATTGGTTTAATTGAGGGCGAGGGACCAGGAAGTGGATTTTGGCCCTTCTGGCTATCATTCATAATGTTCATTTGTTGTATTTGGATTGGTATTAACTGGTACCGCAGGACATCTCCTCCTTCTCAGTCCGAGGAAGTGTTTCTGGATGGATACGGTCAACGTATGCTCTTTGTTGTTGGGGGGGGATTGATCGGATTTCTGATTGTGATCTATATCTTAGGGTTTTACGGGGCAATCCCGCTCTTTATAATTTATTATATGCGTTATTTAGGGCGGCATTCTTGGAAGTTATCGGGAACCATAGCTGTCGGAATGACAGTATTTTGTTTCTTCTTCTTCGATATCGCCATGCGTATTGTACTTCCTAAGGGGTATTTAGAACCGCTGTTCATTCCTCTGTATGATATATTTTTGTGATAGGTAATGTTAGAACTTGGTTAAATAATTAGTAAAGGGACTACGAAATGGATGTTTTTATATCCTTATTAGACGGCATCATGGTTGCTCTAGAACCGATGAATTTAGGATTAGCAGTACTTGGCGTTGTTGTTGGGTTATTTGTCGGTGCTATGCCCGGTTTGGGTTCGGTTAATGGTGTCGCAATTTTATTACCTTTCACGTTTGTTATCCAAAGTTTTACGGGTGGCGCAACGTCGCCGATGATTTTCCTCGCGGCGATTTACTATGGCGCGATGTATGGTGGGGCGATATCGTCGATAACCCTCGGGATACCCGGGGCCTCCACGGCGGTCTCGACCACCTTTGACGGGCGACCGATGGCCTTATCGGGAAGAGCCCATATAGCACTTGTTGCCGCTGCCCTTGCATCATTTGCGGGCGGTACAATCTCAAACATAATGTTCACGGGCTTTGCACCTATTCTTGCCTCTGTTGCATTATCATTTGGCGATCCGGAAGTATTCGCGCTTATGTTAATGGCCTTTGCGACCTTTATTGGCCTTGGCGGGGATGATATTCCAAAAACAATTTTCTCGATCTGTATTGGGCTTGTTTTAGCGACGGTTGGATTTGATATTGTTTCGGGTGAACCGCGTTTAATCTTCTTTGATATTACGGGGTTCAGTCACGGTATACGTTTTCTGGTTCTGGCTATTGGTGTTTATGGTATCGGCGAAATGTTGTGGACCATAAATACAAACCGTTATGGTTCTTCGATGACGCAGGTCGATGTTAGTGCACGGAACATTATCGACGCAATTAAAGAGTTTCGCCATGCGAAGCGGGGGACATTGATTGGTTCTTTCCTTGGATTTTTTGTTGGTATTCTTCCGGCAGCAGGGGCCACACCGGGGGCATTGATGGCCTACGGTGTTGCTAAACTAACATCAAAAGATCAAAGCTCATTTGGTAAGGGAAACATCAACGGGATTGCCGCCCCAGAAGCGGCAAACAATTCGGCTTCTACCGGTGCGATGCTGCCGATGATGACTTTGGGTATTCCTGGTTCGCCGACCACGGCAGTTTTACTGGCGGGTATGGTGATTTGGGGTTTACAGCCGGGACCGTTATTATTTACCAATCAACCTGATTTTGTCTGGCCATTGATCGGATCGTTTTACATTTCTAATGTTATAGCCGTTTTGGTTAATCTTGCATTTATACCAGTGTTTCTTTGGATGTTACGCATGCCGTTCACGATTTTGGCACCAATGATTTTCGTTCTCTCACTGGTTGGTACGTACGCCGCTTATTTGGATATGTTTGATGTATCGCTAATGGTTTTGGTCGGTATTGCGGCATTCTTTTTAAGAATTCTTGATTACCCAGTGGCACCTGCGGTACTTGCCATTGTGCTTGGACCGATTGCAGAACCAAAATTACGCCAGTCATTGTTATTTTCTGACGGTGATTTTTCGATCTTCTTTACGCGCCCGATCGCAGGTCCGATTACCGTGATCGCGCTAATTTTGATTTTACTGCCTTTGATAAAGTTTATCAAAAATAAATTTATCACTAAAAAGGCTGAACAGCCTTAATTCGGAGACAGTAAAATTTTGCCACGGTGCTGTGCCGCTTCCATCATGGAATGCGCGTCACTTGCTTGCTCAAACGTAAACACTTTGTGGGTTTGTGCGATAAGTTTCTTTTGTTCGAACATTGGCCAGACATTTTTAACCAGATCACTGGCAACAGCACTTTTAAAGGTTTCTGGGCGTGACCTTAATGTGGAGCCTGTGTAGGTTAATCGTTTCAACATAATCGGCATCATATTCAGCTCAACTTTTGAACCAGCATTAAAGGCAAGCTGGATAATGCGCGCGTCGGCGCTTGCGGCCTTAATATTTCGCGCAATGTAATCGCCGCCAATGATATCTAAAATTAAATTGGCACCGCCAGCTTCACGGACCACATCAACAAAGTCTTCTTGCTTGTAATTTATGCTGCGCTCAGCACCCAGTTCTTCAACATAACGGCAGTTTTCTTCATTTCCACAGGTGGTGAAGACACGCATACCAAGGTTTTTACCAAGTTGAATTGCGGTTGTGCCAATGCCACCCGCGCCGCCATGAACCAAAAGCAAATCATTTTTGGTAATGTTTTGATTGAAAAATAAATTGCTCCAAACCGTGAAGTAGGTTTCACATAATCCGGCGGCATCAATATCGGTAATATGAGCAGGAATAGGCAGGCAATGTGTTGCTTCAACGGCAACATATTCTGCGTAACCACCACCGTTGGTTAAAGCACAGACATGATCACCAGCGGACCAGTTTGACACATTTTTACCGACCGCAACAACCTCGCCTGAAATTTCAAGGCCCAGCAAGTCTGAAGCGCCTTTAGGCGGGGGGTAATGTCCACGTCGTTGCACCAAGTCAGGACCATTAACACCCGCAGCAAAAATACGCACTAAAACTTCACTATCCCGAAGTTCAGGCAAATCCCGTGTGCCAACTTCAAGAACATCGGCTTTTCCAAACTCTCGTATTTCTATCGTCTTCATTTTTGCGGGCAACATGTTTAATCTCTTTTTTGAATTTTAAGGACTGTTTCCAAACTGGAAATCATTCTACAGCAAGAAATACAAACTACACTGCAAAATGGCAATCGTTAATTTCAGCTTGGATAGACTCGACTTTTGGTCATCAATGGTGTAATAACTAGTTATTCGTTAATATTTAAACGATGTAAATGTAATGTATAATAGTATGATGTTTAATTATTTCTTTTGGTTGCGCGTGACCAATTGTGAATAATAGTAGGAGTAAAATAATGAAAAGTATACTCGCACTTCTAACGCTTTTTTTCAGCCTTTCCATAGAAACCAACGCTCAGACCTACGAATTTACTGGCACAACCACTTATAGGGACGCTACCCAAGCTGCTGCCTTTGGCAATGCTACCACTTTCATCGCCACCTTAGTCTTTGACACTACCCAAACAACGGCAGGTTCACCATCTAGCCCAGGAAATTATGATTTGGCTTGGTATAATTATACCAGCTTCAGTTTTTCGCTTGGCGGCGAAACCTGGAGCCATGCGGACAGCGACGTAGTTGTTGATGGGGTAATCATTCAAGATGGCCTATCTGGTACTTATGCTGACGAGTCTTTAACAATTAGGGGAAATAGCAATCAAAGCCTCGTTAATGGCTATACTGTAGATAGTAGCTTAATATCTGCCTTGGATAATGATGGTAATTTTGCGAACCCTATCTTTAGCAGCGCTAATGCTGTTGCTCTATTGTCCTTTAATGATCTGGCCACTAACAGTGGTCGCATACTCGGGGTTGTTTTTAAAATGAGAA
>JABIPV010000018.1 GCA_018699075.1 Kordiimonadaceae bacterium
ATATAGAACCAACTACACCAATACTCACCCCGTTTAAGAAATCACGACGGTCAATTTTTTGATCCATGCCGAGTTTTTTATCGGACAATTTCATATTATTTCCCACTATCCCATTAAATGTGAATATTATTCATATAATCTTTTTGAATAAAAATCTACGTTCAGTTTTATACATAGCTTGATTAAGCTGCTTCTTACAATTTAGGCGGGCTTATAATTCAATACTAAAAAAAATGAATGAAAAAATATATGCACTTAAATCTATACAATTCCCAATAAATCGGCAGCATTTCCACCAACCATTTTCTTTATATCTTCGTGTGAATAATTTAAATCCAAACAAGTCGCAATGACGTTCTTAAAACCTTCAACCGGGGTTGGGTTACCCGCCTGACCAAGATCAGACCCAAGAATTGTTTTATCAACAGTTCCCGCTTTAATCAGATTATCTAAATTTTCCGGTGTATAAAAATGAAATTTTGATCCTGGCACAAACATGCACATTGAATGCTCAAGGTAACAACCCATACGCACAAGTTCACCCATTTCCGCTTCAGTTGCATCGATAAGATATGATGGATGATTAACTAAAAGTTTTTTAACCCCGCGCTTTACCGCCTCTTCCATCAAGGGGAAAATTTCTGTTATATGAAGATGCCCTGCGGAAAGAACAATATCCGCTTCCGCGATCATGTCTAAAATAAATTTCACTTCATCAAGAAGTGCACCGTTATCATCAAGAACCGTTAGTTCAATAGGGGCCAGCATCTTTTCTTTTGTGGTTGGGAACTTCTTTTCAAAATCTTTATCAGATTTATGATGGGCAATGTGATTGGCTGAAGAAAATGTCGGCATCCAAACAAGCTTCGCGCCAAGCTTAATACCATGATCTACAGCGAAACGATTAATACCCCCTGTTGAATTATTCAACGGCACACCTGATAACATTTTGACATTTAAATCTTGAAAATGGCTCATCAATAATTCTGTTACTGGGGTCGCCGAATAATAATGATCTTTGATCAATATCGCTCTCATTTTCGCGGTTGAGCCTTCTTTCATCACATCAATATGATCAATGGAACGTGGCATAACACTTGGGCCGCTGTGACAATGAAGATCAATTGCCCCTTCGAGTAATGAGCTTAATAACGCATCATCATAATTGGCCGCAGGAGATTGATCCGTTGTTGAATTAATACGGTCAGGAATATTGATTACCATTTATAAATGATCCTTATTATATTGAAAAAGTTATTTTGAAAAATCAGCCGCGACTTTATTGGCACCACTTAGTAATAATGAATGTTCAGAACCCATGGTAAACATGGTCACACCTAAGTCAGACAGCATTTGTTTTTCTGCCGGTGAACTATAAGCTGCTAACCTTTTGCCGGCTGTCCTCACCACTTTACATACATGTTCAACGGCTTCAACCACCACTTTATCCGTTTGCGCCGTAGCGCCGTATCCCACGGTTAAATCCATGCGGCCCAAGAAAAAGCAATCGATATTATCCACTTTGACAATATCTTCGATGTTTTCAACCGCTTCCACATCCTCAATCTGGGCAATAACGATGGTTTCGCTGTCTGCCTGATCAATATATTCATTCATTTCTCGTGTGCCGTACCCGCCTGCCCGCTGGGTACCCGCAAAACCACGACGACCGCCACGGTAACGCCCCCCAGCAGCAATTTCCGTTGCCTTTTCCACTGTAGCCACATGTGGAACAATCACCCCTGAAGCACCACAATCCAAGGGATAAAGCATACCTGTTGCCGTATTCTGCTGAATACGCACCAATGTCGGCATATCGGCCATTTTCCCCGCCATAAGGCAGCTATCAATGGCATTTAAATCAAACGGGCTATGTTCTTGATCAAGGATTATAAAATCCAGATCAGTAGAGCCTAGGACCTCTACCACTTGATAAGCAGGTGTCTTAACAAACACACCCACGAGGTCTTCACCAGCAAGTAACCTGGTCCTGATTTTTGATTTTTTACTTAGTTTTGTCATTTTTCTATCAACTTCATTTGTCATGTTATACGGAATAAAGTATCATTATTTGATAAATTGTCAATCTGTGCTAATGATCATAATCGATAATAAAAATGCATATGGATAAAATGAATAATCTGAACGTAAAAATTGGAAATAACACTCTTAAAAATCCTCTAATCTGTGGATCAGGGGAACATTTTATTGAACTTGACGGCATAAAAAAAGCCATCGAAGCAGGTGCCGGTGCCGTGGTTATAAAATCAATCAATGAGTCAGATGCTGCAAAAGTACAACTGGAAAAAACCGATTATTCATTGCTAGGCAGCAATCATGAAAAATTAACGTGGGACTTTAACCCACCAAATGATGCCAGTCTATTTAACCGTTCCGGCCTTCATCCAAAACCTTTCACAGAATGGCTTGAACTTGCAAAACAAGCCGATTTATTTGCAGAGCAGCATAACTCATATTGCATCGCAAGTCTGATCCCCGCGTCTTTAGATAAAATGATTGACTATGCCCGGAAAATTGAAAAAGCTGGCATTCGGATATTAGAAGTAAATGTTGGCGCTCCTCACGGTGAAGAAGCAGCTACAGGAGCCATATTACTAGAACGGGAAGCGACAAGAATTAAGGAAATAACTGGTGCACTAAGAAAAGCAGTTAAAATGCCACTATGGATTAAGCTAACCGGACAAAGCCAAGAAATTCCTGCCATGGTAAAAGCCGCCAAAGATGCAGGCGCCGATACGGTAACTTTAATGGGCCGATATATGGCTTTTATTCCTGATATAGAAACACAAAAACCAATGCTTGGTACTCATGCGGCTTATGGTGGGCCGTGGGCGCTGCCCCTTACCTGTCATTGGTTAGTTAAGACCCGTGCTCAAATTGGTAGAAATTATCCAATGTTGGCAACAAATGGTGCCCGCACAGGCAATGATATTATCCGCTTTATGTTATCTGGTGCGACAGCCGTACAGATGACCAGCGCCATTTTTACGGGTGGTTACGGCGTGATCAATTCTGCCATCAAAGAAATTGAAGAATATTTAGATCAGCATAAAATGAATATTTCGGACTTGATAGGTGTTGCGGCTGATCAAGTTCAGAGTTACGCTGAACAAGAAAATCAACATGAATATTGGCGCGAATTTACGCCCAAATAAAAACTAAACTAAAAAGGCGAGAAATATGCAATTACCAAGTGTTAATTGGAACGAAATGAAGTGGAAGAAAATTCGCGATGGCGTTTATCAAAAAGCGTTTACCGGCGAAGGTGCAACTATGGCAATGCATAAGCTTGAACCTCAGCATGAGCCCCGCCCCCATAAACATCATTATGAGCAACTGGTTTATATCATTGCAGGTGAGGTTGATTTTCATGTGGGCGATGATGTCCACCGCCTCACCGCAGGTGGATTACTTGTCGTACCACCAAACATTATGCATCACGCCGTCGTTATTGGCGAAGAAGACGTGCTAAATTTAGATATATTTACCCCTAAACGTCCCGAATTTGTCGAGAACCAATAAAATGACCAAAATCAGAGTAAATGAAAACGTAACAAAAGCGCCGCCGCAACCGCAACCACCTGCGAATAAAGTTAATCCTACGTTTAAAATTAATTTAGCTTTTAATGAAAGCCCTTATCCGCCGAGTCCAAAAGCGCTTGAAGCATATAATGAAACCGGAAAAATATTAAACCGCTACCCCAATTATAGCTCTTCTGATCTTCGTCTTGTACTTGGGAAAAAATATGGCCTTGATGACACTCGGATCATGTGCACTGCGGGTTCCGAACAAATTTTAAGTTTCATTGCCCGGGCATTTATCAGTGACGGTGATGAAGTTATATACCCAAGATACGGTTTTATGGTCTACCGCTTCAACATTGCAATGGCCGGTGGTATCGCCGTTCCTATTGAACATGATGATTACGTAATTAACGTCGATAATATATTAAACGCTGTTACTGATAAAACCCGGGTTGTGTTTTTGGATAATCCCGGAAACCCAACCGGAACATATGTGCCCTACGATGAAATAAAACGTCTTTGCGAAAACTTACCGGATCATATTCTTCTAGTACTTGATGCCGCATATGCCGAATTCGCTACAGAAGATGATTATGACGCAGGACTTGACCTTGTAGACAAACATCAAAATGTTATTGTTACCCGCACGCTTTCAAAACTTTACGGTTTAAGCGGACTTCGCATCGGCTGGGCATATAGTACAGAAGAAATAATTCATAATTTACAATATCTTAAAGGCGGATTTAATGTTTCAAAGCCAGCTCAAACTGCTGGTTGCGCCGCGGTTCTTGATCAAGAATATGCTGATGAAATGCGCAACAAATGCCGCGCAGGAATTGATTATTTAACCCAAGAACTCCGTGCCATGGGACTTAATGTCACATCAAGTGTTTGTAATTTCGTCATGCTTCATTTTCCAGATGGTCGCGATCAAATGAAAGCCGCCGATGCCTATTTAAAAGAAAATGATATTTGCGTTGGCCCACTGGGCGCTTATGGCCTTGATAGTACATTACGTGTTACCGTAGGCACCGACGAAGAAAACAATATATTTATTGCGACAATGAAAAGCTTTATGGAAAAATAATATGAATTTGCCGGACTATGAAGGTTGGAAAAATCTGGCCGCTAATTTTGAACATAAAACCAATGCTTTTATCAATGGTGATTACGCAGCCAGCCAAAGCGGCAAAACATATCAAACCATTAATCCTGCGACGGAAACGGTAATGGCAGAAATGTCCGCCTGTGATGCTGCTGATGTAGATTTGGCGGTGAAGGCTGCTCGCGCTGCATTTAACTCGGGACATTGGTCACGAATGGCGGCCCGGGATCGAGGCGCAATATTGCAAAAATTAGCCGAATTGGTGCTTGAAAACGCAGACAGTCTCGCGCTTATGGAATGTTTAAATGTGGGTAAACCGATTATGGAAGCGCGCATGGCCGATATTAACTTGGCATCTGCGGCTCTGAAATGGTACGGCGAAGCGATTGATAAAATAACCGATGAAATTATCGCCACTCCTGATAATGTCCGCGCCACCATTACACGTGAACCTATGGGCGTTGTCGGTGTTGTCGTGCCGTGGAATTTTCCTTTGCTAATGGCATGTTGGAAAATCGCCCCTGCCCTTGCCGCAGGTAACTCAATTATCCTTAAACCAAGTGAACAAACACCTCAGTCCATCTTAAAGCTTGCGGAACTTGCTATTGAAGCAGGCATTCCTGATGGGGTTTTTAATGTGGTTCCGGGGACGGGAATTGACGCAGGCGCCGCCATTGGCCTTCACCAAGATGTCGATTGCTTAACTTTCACTGGTTCCACTAAGGTTGGAAAAAAGTTTCTTGAATATTCCGGTCAATCAAACATGAAAGCCGTCTGGTTAGAATGCGGCGGCAAAAATCCCAACATCGTTATGGCCGACTGTCCTGATATGGATAAGGCGGTGATGAACGCCGCGATGAATGTATTCTTTAACCAGGGCGAAGTCTGCGCTGCCGCGTCAAGATTACTGATCGAAGAAAGCATCCGCGACGAATTTATCGAAAAAGTCGCTGCTATTGGTAAAACCCGTATTCCAGGTGATCCGCTTAACCCAGAAACCAACTTAGGCGCCATCGTTGACCGCAATCAATTTGACCGCATCAACGGCTACATCGCCAAAGGACAAGAAGAAGGCGCGGACTTGGTGCTTGGTGGTGATACATCAACCGTGGACGGCAAAGGTCTCTACGTAAATCCGACAATTTTTAAAAACGTCAAAAATGACATGACGATCGCCAGAGAAGAAATCTTTGGACCTGTACTTTCCGCCATATCATTTACCGATATCGACGAAGCTGTTAACATCGCCAATGATAGCCCATACGGATTAGCGGCAGGCATTTGGACACGAGACATCAACGTCGCCCATAAAGCCGCCCGCGACATCCAAGCCGGCGCAGTCTCTATCAATAGCTACAACTCCATCGACATCGCAATGCCTTTTGGTGGATACAAACAATCCGGCATCGGTGTCGATAAATCACTTCACGCGATCGAGAAATACACAAATATTAAGTCAACGTGGTTAGAGTTGGGGTAATCTAAATTAATAGAAAATTCGAAAAATTAAAAGGCACTTTAAAAGTGCCTTTTAATTCATTTATATTTTTATAGATTAAAGAACATCAGGCATTAGCACCGTTATATCCTGGTTTATTCTCAGATCGATCTCTGCTGATTGATAATTATTGTTAGCGCCGTCGTTGGAAACCGTTAAATCTCCCCAGTCTGCGCCAACCATATTAACTGTATCACCAGCCTCGCCTGTAATATAAACTTTTTGGACTGAAGTACCGTTTTCAAACGGACCGGTCATATCAATTAAATCATCAAGCCCTAACGATAAGGTATTGTTGCCATCGCCCGTGAGGTCAAAGTTTTCCACATTATTGATTTTACCGGACAAAGAAACATCCGATAAATCAAGGCTGACCATATCAATATTAACTGTATCACTTAAATGGCCCCCATCAATTGCGGTGAAGCTCGCATCAGTAATTGTAAAGATATCAGTATCATTCACTTTAACATTCAAATAATAAGTTGCAGGATCAGCAGATGAACCGTCGCTATTGACCACCGTAATCGAAATTTCACGAATGCCTTCTGTTTGGATACCAGAACCTTCAATATTTTGATAATATAGTGAATTGATCGCCGCTTCTGCGTCGGCAGTGGAAAGGTCACCACCTGCCGTAGCGGTTAACACCAGCAGACTAGAACCATCTAAGGTTCCATCAATAGTGCCATTGGCATCTACATAACCAAGAGTATCTTCTGAAGCAAGGAAACCACTTTCAAATTGGATTTGAACCTCTTGTACCGCCGCCAGATCAGTATCAGTGATAGCAAGGCCATCTGTGGTCATGTTTGGGAATAAGTTAACTAAATCCGCATCACCCCTTTCACCCAATTTACCGGCTGTATTCCCCGCATAAATCACATCTAAATCTGAATGCATAGCTGTCATGTCTTCGTAATTGACAATATTACCTTCAGCGTCATATTTAATTTTGAACAATCCCCCAAATTGGCCAAGCTCATCATTAGAAGAACGATTTCTCATATAAAAGGAAGCGCCGCCATCCGCATCGCCGTAAACATGCCCAAATACTTGACTGTTACTAAAGCTAAAAGTGGAATAATCGGACAAGGCGACCCAAGTATCAGGGTCAACTACCATATGGCCAATATTAGCATGTCCATATTCAATTAAACTAGTATCAAAGGTTAGTCCGGTCGTAGCATTAACTATGTACTCACCATCCGTATTTATGCCAAGGGAGAAGAATCTAATAAATTCTACATCATAAACACCAATTTCATTGACGTCATCTATTGTCATAATATCTTCCATGACAGTGATTGGCGCACCAACGGCTATGCCCGTTGCGCCAAATTCTTGGATGATAAGATCTGAATGGGTAGCATCACCGGCATTATCAAGTGAATAAAGGATCGCAAAACCGCCATTATCAAGGGCGACACCATTATTAAATTCCGTACCCGATGTTAAGCCAGAAATAAATACATTATTTATAGAATTTCCAGGGGTGATGGTTGATACTAATAGCTCTGAAGTCGAATAATCAAAAGCATAGGCAACTGTACCGCCACCCGTTAAAGCTATGCCCCCCATAGTACTAAAGTTAACACCTGAAGAAGATGTAGCGTAAAGTTCTGTTCCAGCATCAGTAAGCGCCAAATCAGAGTCTATATTGAACAACGTTAAACTATAATCTTCTGAACCAGTTTTATCCTTTTCAGTTATATAAGCTTCATAACCATCGTTAGCACCTTTGACCACCCTAAAGGTGTGACTAGTATCTGATATGCTCTCCGTAGAAGGCATAATCAACACTTCTCCACCAACCTTAATACCATTGGCATCAAATTTTTGACCGTAATAGCCGATGTAAGTATTACTTGCCACATCATTTTCTAGCCAAAGAACCGTGAAGCCACCATCATCATTGGCTATTGTTTGTGGAAACCCTAATCGACCACCCGTATCCTGATGACTTATAACGAATTCATCACCATCTGGTGTGCCGTCTGAATTGTAAATCCGCATGGCTAGCAGATAGCCATTGCCGCCATCTGTTGGCGCTGAATTTGACACCGTGAGCACATAATCACCATTTGCTAAATCCGTTCGTATAGGTGAAAATAACACGGGAGAAGGCTCACCCTGATGTCCGTCAAGTGCTTGTACTTTACCTGTCTGACTTAATACGGCACTTGTATCTAGATCACCAAGTGTGTCGACTAGATTGACTTTGACGTTCTCATTAATGCGAAGGTCAAGTTCTGTTGATTGGTATCTATTATAGCCGCCAAAGTTTGAGGCCACCAGATCACCCCAATCAGCACCAACGAGATTTACCGAGTCCCCGACATCGCCTTCGATGTAGTTCTTTGAAATAGAAGAAAAATCTTCAAAAGGTCCCGTCATAGCCAACATGTCATCAAGCCCAAGTGACAATGTATTAAAGCCATCACCGCTCAGGTCAAAAGCATCGATATTATTTATTTTACCGGAAAGAGACACATCTGAAAGGTCAAGGTTTTCCATATCAACATTAACTGTATCAGTAAGGTGACCACCATCAATGGCGGTAAAACTCTCATCTGTGATTGAGAAACTCTCGGCATCATTCACTTTAACATTCAGATAATATGTTGCCGGATCGGCTGACGAACCATCACTATTGACCACCGTAATGGAAATTTCACGCACGCCTTCAGTTTGGTTGCCTGAACCTTCTATATTTTGATAATAAAGTGAATTGATCGCAATATTGGCATCGGCAATCGCAAGATCGCCCCCACCTGTCGCCGTTAAGACCAATAAGCCGTTCGCATCAATCGAACCTGTTACCGCACCGCCCGCATCATTTGAATAGGCGATCGTATCTTCCGCCACTAGGAAACCAGTTTCGAACTCAATACGTACTTCCTGAACTGCCGCCAAATCCGTATCTGTGATCATAAGTGTGCTTGTTGTCATATTAGGGAACAAATTGATCATATAATCATCTGCATGCTCGAAGAAACGACCACCATCGGTACCATTATATATCGCGTCTATATAAGAGTCTTTTGCTGTTAAATTTGTGCCGTTAACAATATTGCCATCAGCATCATATTTTAACATAAATGTCCCTGCGAATGCGCCATCGTCATCATCACGAGAACGGTTACGCATAACAAGAGTTGAGCCGCCATCTGCATCCATTGATATCTGGCCAAAAACTTCGGTATTATTAGCAAAGAAGTCTGTATAATCCGTGACGGAAGTCCAGGTGTCAGGATCAACAACCATATGGCCAATTAAGTCCTGATGCCATTCTAACTGCGAATTATCGTTAGTTTGACGTGCGATTACACTTACGACGTAATCACCCGCAACATTCACATCCATACTAAAGAAAGTGATGTTTTCAATACCTGCTCCAGGCACTTCTATATTATTATAAACACCTTCCATCACTGTAATCGCAGAGCCGGAGATATTACCATCCGCATCAAATTCTTGAATGACAAGATCAGACATCGTATCGTCCAAACCATTGTCCCTCATGGCCAAAGCCAGAGCTTATTCATCTTCAAAAGTGTAAGGGGGTTTACCCATAAAAAGCGCGACTAAAACTCGGCATTCACCAACTTTAGACGGACTTGTGCTGCGTTAAACAGAGATGGGAGGATGATAAAGAGATGTCTTGGAATTTTTTATTGCAGCGGCATCAGGTATAGCAATTTTTGCAGATGACGCTGGCTGAGTATCAAAGGAAGGCGTTTCAATTAATGCAAGAACCATAGAAAGACCACAATCCATGGCACAACTAACATCGCAACAATCCATAGTATTGTTATCCATGCCACCATGTGGCATGTCCGTAGAACTATGATCCATCATAGCCATTTCGTTCATATCCATATCACAAGAACTAACACCAGACGAGGCCATGGTCTGTCCCGTGAGGACAAACAGCATTATCAGCACCGTAAATATTTTAGTTCCAATTCGCATATGAATAATCATTCCTTTGTTCTTACTGTATGACAGAGATTAGTACGTAATTCAATATATCAATCGAATGTCTGCTTTGGGTCGAAAGCTGACACTCAGATTTCGTCTTCTCTGACCCTCTTGATATTCTTGACCCTATTGATATCCTGACTATACTGAAATTTTGCTATTGTGTGTCATGGTTATCATTATTTAAAAAATTGGGACATTTATTATGAAGACATTTTTGAAAATCACCTTCGTACTGGCTATGATTATTGCGCTGCCTACCACTACCCCTTTAAGCGCGATGCAAGACACTGACCCCGGACAAAAAGCCGTTTTAATTACCGGTACCAGCTCCGGCTTTGGCAGAGCATCAACAGAGCTATTGTCCGCCAAAGGTTATTTTGTTTATGCCGGAGTGTTAAATAGCGAAGAGGCGAAAATCTGGGCCGATAACCCAAATGTAAAAGCTCTTATCCTTGATGTGACCAAACCCTCTGACATAGCTGCTGCTGTAAAGGTGGTCGAGGCTGAAGGCCGAGGCCTTTATGGTCTGGTCAATAATGCGGGTATTTTAGTTGTTGGTGTTATGACTGAAATGCCCGAAGAAGAGTTTGATCGCCAATTGGATGTTAACCTATATGGTCCTTACCGCATTACAAAAGCATTCGCACCGCTTATCATCGCCGCAAAAGGCCGGATTACGAATGTAAGCTCTGTTTCAGGGATACAAGCAAGTGCGACATGGGGTGCTTATTCAATATCCAAACATGGCTTAGAAGCCTACAGCGACACTCTTTCTGCAGAGCTTGCAAAATTTGACGTAAGTGTCAGCCTGATAGAACCTGGCGCACACAGCACCAATATTGGTGCTGCCATGATTAACCGCCTTAGAGACAAAGGCCAAACCTTTGAAAGTTCTGCCTATAAAGAAGAAATTGACGGTACTCTTAACTGGGCTGATAAAATTATGCCGCGGTCCGGCGACCCCATGGATGTAGTAAGGGCTATTGAGGCGTCTTTATTTGAAGAAAACCCCAAGAACAGATATTTGGTTGTAAGTAGCCAACAAGGAGCACGAGGCCCGATTAAGCAATTAATGCGGGAGGCGATAGAGCTTAATCAACGCCATCAATTTAGCTTCACTGAAAAGGAACTGAATGAAATCCTCAAAGAGGTTGTGGCAGAACAATAGCATTTTTACTGCTTGGAATTATTGGATTATAATTTTTGCATTATGTTTAGCATCTAAGAAATAAACTGGGACCATAGGTACATTGCGAGAACTATAAATATCGTAATTGGCACCACGGTTCTAATCCAAAGATAGAAATGATTGTGCCAGACCAAAGAAACGCGACCAAAGACTTGTTGAAGAAATTCAAATTTTGATAAAAAACGAGTAATAGCTAAAACAGCGAGCCCGCTGCCCAAAATCTGCATTCCTGAACCAAAATACAAATCGACTTTAGCTATAAAATCTGCGTCATGTGCACTGGGAATGATCATAGGAGCTTCAATGAGGAAGAGAGCCAGAATAATTTTTTTTCTTGGGTTGGTTCCTTGTAATCTTTCACTGATACTGCCCACTACCGCTTCAACTGTTGCAACTGTTGACAAAAACGCAACAAGAAACAACGCAATTAGGAAAATGGAACCAATAAAGTGTCCTCCTGGCAATGCGGCAAATGCTTGCGGCATAGTATGAAAAAGCAACGTCGGCCCTTGCGACATATTTAATCCAAAGAACAAAACAGTAGGAACAATAAAAAGAGTAGCCATTAAAGCGGCCCCCCCGTCTAAGAGTGCCGTACTTGCGGCTGTATTTATTATGTTTTCATCTTTTGACATATAACTCCCGTAAATAACCAGAATAGTGCCCCCTAACCCCAGAGAGAAAAATGCCTGCCCAAGGGCGGCAAATATCAAATCATTGTTAACCCTAGACCAATCTGGTGTCAGAAAATCCAACATATAACCCGTGGCCCCTTCCAACATAAATGTTCGAACCACCAAATAAATTAATACCATTGCAAACAATGGCACAATTACTTTACTAACCCTTTCGATCCCTTTAACCACCCCAAGATAAACAACGAATAAGGCACCTATAAGTACGACAACTGCAAACATATATTGCAGCCATCCATTTGCAAAATTCGCCTCATACTCCGGAATGGAATTTGCGTCAAAACCAGACGATACAGCCATTAATGAAGCAGACATGAGATTACCAAGGATTACTAGATAAGCGGAAGTTGAAATCAGAAAACACATTACCAATATCCAACCAATATAACGACCAAGCACTGACCCCATTGCCGTTTCAAAAGCTTTTATTGATCCACTTCGGGTTTTTCTACCGAGCGTTAATTCCCCGGTCATGGCAGGAATGGCGATGAGCACAGTAAAGAAAACGTAGAACAATAAAAAAGTTCCGCCGCCATTTGCACCCATCATATACGGAAAACGCCATACATTACCAAGTCCAACAGCAGCACCAACCATAACAAGAATGGTTACAAATCTGGATGAGAATTTTTCTCTGTTCTGTTGCATATACTGCTTATCTTTTTTATTTATTGCCTTAAAATATTACCCTTATACTTTAATAATATCTAAAGCTTGTGAGAAATCAGCCAGGATATCTTTTTCATCTTCACATCCAACAGAAACTCTTATGAGGCCATAATCTACTCTGGCGGCGGCTAAGGTATATACGTCACCAAGACTGGTTGCCATATCAACCATTTCCAAAGCATTCATGAAACGGTGTAGATTGTCCGGCTCACCTTTAATATTGAAAGATAGCATCCCTCCACATCCTTTTGGGAATTGCCTTTCTATTAACTCAGATTGATTACTTTCGGGTATACCTGCATAACGCACCCAATCCACTTTATCATGATCTTTCAACATCTTCGCTAGCGCGAGTGCGTTCTTACTATGTTGACGCATCCGTAATGGTAAAGTGCGAATACCGCGAAGAATTAACCAGGCATTAAAGGGGCTTATACATTGACCAAATGATGACATCGTTGCGCGAGCTTCAGATATAAGTTTCTGAGAACCGCAAAGAACTCCCCCTACAGCATCACCATGCCCACTAAGATATTTAGTTGCTGAATCCAGAATTAAATCAGCCCCAAACTCAATAGGTTGCAACAGATAAGGGCCAAGGTAAGTATTGTCGACGATAAAAGATATATCGTTATCGGCGGCTATTTTTTTCAACCCGGCAAGGTCAACAACACACATTTGCGGGTTTGTAACTGTTTCGGCAAACAAGGCTGTTGTATTTGGCTGAATAGCCTCTTGAACCTTATCCAAATCTAGCATATCGACAAATGAAACTTCGATACCCATGGCTGGACACTCATCAAGAAAAAAACTTCTACTCACGACAAAAATTTTATCTGTCACAATTACATGATCACCTGCTTTTGCACAGAGCCGAATTGATGCAGCCACAGTCGCCATGCCCGAAGACATAGCTAAACTGCTTTCGGTTCCCTGTAAAACAGCCATCTTATCCTGCAACACATC
>JABIPV010000078.1 GCA_018699075.1 Kordiimonadaceae bacterium
CCGTTCTCTCGGCGCTTCCAGATTTACTAGTTTTATTAGAGTGTTTACGTGTCATTTTCATTCCTTCGTCATTACGATGAAACAAAAACACTCTCTTATGCAATACCTTTAATTAGTCCAACTTGGTCTGACGGGGTACAGGCCAAGGCCAGTTCCTCCGAATTTTCGTGAAATATTGCGGTCGGCTTGTAAAAATTCATCAAATACTTTTTGTTGCATATCTTCGTCGATACCTATTCCGGTATCGGTTACGCTGATCTTTATCTGCTCTTCATTATTGTCTTGCGAAATGTGTTGTTTTATATTTACTGTAATCTGCCCTTTTTCTGTAAATTTGAGAGCATTTGAGAGTAGGTTTTTAATTATTTGAAATAAATATTGTTTATCGCTAACGAAGGTTATCGGCAGCCTTTCATCGATGGTTATGGTAAAATCTAAGTTGGCTTCATCCATGAGTGGCTGAAAAACGCTATATATATATTCTGATACTTCCTGGAAACTTATTTCTTCGTTGCTGACGACCATTTTATTAGCGTCAACTTTTGATAGATCAAGTAATCCATCAATCATGCCCAATAATTCGGAACCACTATTATAGATAATATCAAGGTGTTTGACCTGTTGATCGGTCAAGTTTTTGGTGATATTTTTTCGCAAATTTTGGGAAAGCAGTAATAAGCTGTTCAAAGGGGTTCTTAGCTCATGACTTATATGCCCATAGAAAATAGATTTGACAGCAAGAGCATTATTAAGTTCATCATTTTTGTTAGATAACATCTGCTGCGCATCAAATACTTTGCGTCTTTGTTTTTCGATGATAATAAATACTATAATTCCCAACGTAGTTATAGCAAATATACTCATTTTGCTTGTCGGAAAATTTACTTCTGGTAATTCGCTAATTCGCAAGTATAAATATAAGTTATTGCCGATTATAAGGCTCGTAATAACCAAATAGTTTGACGATACAACTACTGCTAGAACTATTGTACCTAATGCAAGTGTCATTAAACCATTGCCGTTTAATAATTCAAGAAAACTAATTATATTAATGAAAACTATGCACGTTGCAATGTTCAACCATATGGCCAATTCCTTTGTATTAGAATTATAACTGCAGAATTTTAAAACAAACCAATTTAGTAAAAAAACGCCGCAAAATATTAAAGAAATATTGTAGTAAGTAAGGGTTTCCTCAAAATGTAATGGAAAGACAGGGACCTCATTATCGACGAGCAAAAGAAGACAAATGAATGATAAGGCCAAAGCAAAAATCTTTTGCTTTCGGTTATTTTGAGTACGCGCATATTCTGCGTACTCCCTCTCTTGTGCTAATAAATTAAGCAAACTTTTCTCCACTTTAGAATTTGTCAAGTCGCTGCTACACATGCTTCAAATATCTATGCTGGGCTTTCTAAAGTCCAGCATTTTTCTTAGTCTTTCATATAACCGTCAAGCTAAACTGTTGAGCTGCGACTGTGATTGTATAGATAAATTTGTTCCTTTGGGATAATTTTTTTTCAACAGGCCATTGGTGTTTTCATTGAAACCACTACCCAAAGCAGACATTCGTAATATGTCCTTTTGTTGCGGCTTTACAATTAATGCGCGTTCCTTAATATTTAGGAAATAAGGTTGTGAGGTTTTGGATAGAAGCTTGTGATCCATTAATACTTGTGTTACGAATTTATACAAAATGTTCTTATAAGAACATTTTGTATTGGATATAACATGTAAAGTAAGGAATGGTATATGTACAAAGTGATATATGATGATCGCCAATCTGGCCATGACCCCCTTTATTTAGTCACAAATGGTAAATTTGTAAAAAGTAGAGAGCATCCAGACCGTGCTGCTAATATGTTAAAAGCATGCAGTGAAGCAGGGTTTGAAATCCGTAAAGCAAAGCAATTCGACAGAAAACATATTCATGCTGTACACAGCGAACGTTATGTGAAATTCCTTGAAACTGCGTTTGATGAGTGGGCAAAAATACCAGGTTCTGGTGCGGAAGTAATACCAAATGTTTTTCCAGTAGCTGATGAGGCGATTTGCCCCACGAGTACGGTTGGTAGAGCAGGTTTTCATATATCTGATCTGGCAGCGCCAATTGGAGCAGGTACATGGCAAGCGGCGCTGGGCGCAGCCGAAGCAGCACTAACGGCTGCTGAATGTATTCTAGAAGGTGACAAAACAGCATATGCGTTATGTCGTCCACCCGGACACCATGCATTTTCAGAACGTGCATCTGGATACTGTTTTTTAAATAATGCGGCAATCGCTGCAAATTATTTAACAAATGATAATTCTAAAGTAGCTTTACTTGATGTTGATGTTCATCATGGGAATGGAAGCCAAGATATATTTTATAGCCGTGATGATGTGTTCTTTGCGTCAATTCATGCGGACCCAAACACAACTTACCCTTTTTTCTGGGGCTATCCTGAACAAAATGGCAAAGGCAAAGGTGAAGGATATACTGCTAATGTGCCCTTACCCATCGGCACTAATGATGAGCAATTTATTCTTGGTTTAAATTCTCTACTGCAAAAAATAGATGATTTTAAGCCGGACCGGCTTGTTATATCCCTTGGCTTAGATACCTTTGGTGGGGATCCATATAAATTGTTTAATCTTACGACAGGTTGTTACAGACGGATGAGCAAAGAAATAGCTAAACTTGGCATTGCGACGGTAATTATACAAGAAGGGGGCTATTTATGCGATCAACTCGGGGACAATCTCACTGAATTTTTAACAGGAATAATTGACCAATAAAATTGGTACATATTCATCAATTAATTGAAAAATTAACAAAGGAAATATAAATGATTGGTCAAGCGTCACTCGATCTTTTTGAGCGTGGAAATAAAGTTTTAGTTGAGGGCGTTTCCTCAGCGTCGCGGGGGCCGGCAGCATTTGGTTCTGCTCCCAGATATATGTCACATGGGGAGGGAAACCGCCTTTATGACGTTGATGGTCAAGAGTATATCGATTGGATGATGGCTTTTGGTGCATTACCTTTAGGCCATGGCCACCCTGCCATTGTGGAAACAGTAACGCGTGAAATTGCGCGAGGCAGTCATTTTGCAACGGCACTCGAAGTAGAAGTTGAAGTTGCTGAAATATTAGTAGATTTATTGCCTCACGTTGACAAAGTACGTTTTGCAAATACTGGAACAGAAGCTTGTATGGCCGCTTTTCGTCTAGCACGGGGTCATACAGGACGCCGTAAAATTATTAAATTTGAAGGCCATTATCACGGGTGGTCGGACGCTGTATTGATAAATACAATGCCGCAACCAGTCTCGATATTAGGTCATCCAAATTCACCTATTCGAATTCCAGATAGTTCAGGCATTTTAGAAGAGGCATGGATGGACACTATTGTGGTTCCCTGGAACGATATTGAGGCGCTGGAACGCGTTATGGCAATTCACGGCCATGATACCGCTTGTGTGGTTACAGAAGGGGTCATGTCCAATATGGGGGTAATCCCTCCTAAGGATGGGTATTTAATGCAAATGCAAGAGCTTTGCAAAAAATATGGTACTTTATTTTACCTTGATGAAACGGTGACTGGTTTTCGTGTTGCTGCGGGTGGCTGTGCGGAATTATATGGTTTAAATCCAGATATTGTAACCTATGGCAAAGCTTTGGGTGGCGGGGTGCCAATGGCGGCAATAGGGGGTTCGAATGAAATAATGTCAGGTCTTGAGTGGGGGAAAGTACTTCATTATGGCACTCATAATGGTGGCCGGCTTGCGTTGCATATTTGTAAAACAATGCTAACGACAATGCTTGACGATAATCAGGCGGGCTTTAAGAGAATGCGAAAGCTCGGCGAAAAAATGACTGCCGAAATACAAAAAGTATTTCAAGAAAGTGGCAAACAAAAAATGATTTGCCAAGGGGTCAGTTCGATGTTCCAAATTTTCTTTACAGAAAAAGAGGAAATCACAGATTATAGAGAATTTTGCGAACATGTTGATAGAATTAAGTTTCGTGATTTTGCCGTAAAGTTGTTTGATAAAGGTATATATATGAACCCTTCCGCAACTCTGCATTCATTGTCCTCAATCGTCCATACTGAAAAAGATATTGATGTTACAGCAAAAGCTATAGCAGAAGTAGTTAGGGAAATGGACAATGACATCTAACTCCCACGATGACATGACAAGCCAATGGAAGTCTAGCAAAGGGTTTATGTTCGCGGCGATTGGCGGAGCAATAGGCCTTGGAAATATATGGCGGTTTCCTTATGAGCTTGGGCAAAATGGCGGGGCAGCTTTTCTTATAATTTACATAGCTTTTGTTATTCTTATCTGTCTGCCATTGATTGCGGCTGATACCTATTTGGGTCGATACACAAAACAGGGGAGTATGACTTTATTTGGCAAAATTGCGAAATTAGAAGGAAAATCCCGGCACTGGAAATATGTTGGCTGGTTTATCGCGTCTTCATCTTTTATTTTATGTTCATATTATAGTGTAATTGCAGGAACCACAGCCGCTTATGCCTATGAATCAATAGTAGGAACACTAAATAATATATCAACTGAAAGTGCCGCAGCATTATATAAAAGTTACGAAACTAGCCCGATAAAACTATCTTTATGGCACGCTATTATGATGATCGCTACCGGTGTGGTTTTATCAAAACAGATTAATCAAGGTATTGAAAAACTGGTCTCTATTGTAATTCCACTTTTCTTTGTATTGTTATTATTCCTGATTGTTTTTGCGGCGGTGGTTGGAGATTTTTTAGCCGGGGTAAAGTTTCTTTTTGAACCAGATTTTTCTAAAATATCAGTTGAACTCGCTATCAGTGCGCTTGGGCAGGCCTTTTTCTCAATAGGTGTAGGTATGGGGGTGTTATCTACTTTAGGGGCGTATCTACCAAAAGGAACGTCCATTATTCGCTCTTCGGCCATTATTTGCTTTGCTGATACTTTGGTAGCTATATTGGCGGGGCTTTGTATATTCCCCTTAGTCTTTGGCTTTGGCATGGAAGCCGATGTAGGCTCTGCACTGGTGTTCAACACATTAACTGTTGCCTTTGGACAAATGCAGTATGGCAGTGTTGTTGCGACCGCATTTTTCGCTCTTCTCGCTATAGCAGGTTTAACGACGTTAATTGCCCTTTTGGAGCAACTAGTCAGCTATTTGAGCATTACTCATGAGATGAGCAGAAAAAAAGCAGCGACCATTGTGTGTGGCGCGGCATTCTCCGTCGGAATGTTAGCGGTGCTATCAACTAATATATTAGCATCTGTAAAAATTATTGGCATGAATTTCGCGGATCTTTTTGATTGGTGGATAGCACAAGTAGGCCTTCCTGTCGGTGGAATGCTGACGGCTATTTTTGTTGGTTGGCTGATAAAAAAAGAGCATGTAATCAGCGTATTGGGTTCTGAGGAAAAATACGTTTTTCAGATTTACTTTCTTATTCGTTACTTTTGTCCTGTTGCCATATTAGTTACTGTTTTAGCTCAATTTATTAACTAAATACATCTCTTAAATCGGAAGTTTAGAAAAAGATGATCAAATTAAAAGAAAAGCATATTCAAGAACATTCAGAACTTGCTGAACGAATTCATCGTTGGCGAATAGATAAAAAATTAAGCCAACAAGAACTGGCTTTAAAATCGAACATCGGTCGCTCTACATTATCAAAAATAGAGAATGAGCAGCTGTCACCTACCTTTGAAATTTTATTGAAAATTTCTCGTGGTTTTGGTGTTGACGTTTCAACCTTGTTAGCATCAGACAAAAAGAATTCATTTGCGGGGCGAGTATGTGTAGACCAACCTAACGATCAAAATGTATTAGAATATAAAAACAACAAAATGTTTCCCTTAGCGGCTCAATTAAAAGGAAAATCATTTGAATGTTTTGTGGTTGAATTTAATTGCTTCAGGGTAGAGGAATTTGGAGAATGGAATGAACATAATACTGAAGATTTTCTTTATGTATTATCGGGTGAACTTGAGTTTCACAATGAGGCTTACGATACGATCCATTTAACGGAAGGTCAAAGCGTTTCGTTTGATGGCAGTATGCCGCATGCGTGTATTTCTAAAGGGAATATAGTTTGCAAATGCTTGTACGTTTTTGCAAATAAATAAGTCCAAATCGATGATAGGTCATAGTGTTTTTATGTAAAATGTGTTCAAATGAATATAATATTTTAATAAGAAAGGTATCAATTAATTTAATGGTTTCTGTGGTTTTCAGGTACGGTAGCTTGCTAGCATTATTTCTTATTGTGCTTGAAATAACACAACGTTCTTATATTACACGACTTTTAAGTTACGAACTTTATAGTGGTCTAATAGCCGTTATGTGATGTGCCCCTGATTTGTTAGACACTTTATGACTTCATTATTGTTTGTTGTTCAAAATCTATCGGTGACAACAATCCGTTGTTACCATGCTTTCTCTTTGGATTGTAGAAAAACTCGATATAATCAAATATGTCATCAC
>JABIPV010000190.1 GCA_018699075.1 Kordiimonadaceae bacterium
GTAAATTGGCGGTCTAACTGAATACCGCCTTTTGAATGATCATAGCCTCTGATAACTTTAGAAAAGTCAGAGAATTTTTCATCAATATTTTCAAAATTTCCATTATCCCACCAAAACTGATCTTTTTGCATGGTAAGTGGACGACTAACATCTATACAAGCATGGACAAAAAGAAGTTTACCATCATCCGTAAAACAAGCTCTTTTCAAACAACTGGTTAATTCCAGATGCCCCGGGCAGGATTGAATTTGACGCCTTATACCGTTGGTCCAACGTGTTAATGCCATTGTTCCCTGACGTACAATGCCGCGGGCTGTTTTTTCATTTTCCCCATATGCTGCAAGTAAACTTGCTAAACCATGATCTAGTAGCCAGTCCATCACTTCAACTGGATTAGGCGCAAATTGTATCTGCAACGCTTTAAAAAACATTTCTTCCCGTGCACCACGAAGATATACAAAATCTTCTGGCATAAAGACTTCTGGCAAAGACATTAATCTTCGGCGGGCAAAAAGAATTTCATCGATCGTTTCTTTGTTAAAGTCAGTATTACCAAAATAATTACCCAAATAAACAAGTTTATCACCGCGTCTAAATTTTGAAATCAATATTTTGTGAACCGAATGAAGAGCCTCAATCTCACCATGGATGGAACCAATGGCCCAAATGCGCTTGGCATTTTTTAAGTAGCCATAACGGTTATCATCCAAACTGGATAAGGTAATGCCGTTCATTAAATTATAGATCCCTTGAAGTTTTTAAAGTGCATTAGATTTAACAATTATCGTGTCTTTATGAAACAAAAAAATTTAATAAACAAAGAAAGCCTGCTTAAAAAAACAGGCTTTCTTAGCAATTATACTATATAGATTTAAGCAGCAATTTCCGGCGTTGGTGTTGGCGTTGGCGTTAGAACTGTTTCTAATTTAAGCAATGCTTCTTTCTCGCAGATATCTTCAACAGCGGCAACTTCTCGTGCCAGACGGCTGATCGCCGCTTCAAAAATTTGACGTTCGCTATATGATTGTTCAGATTGATCACCGCTACGGAATAAATCGCGCACAACTTCAGCAAGCAAAATCACGCTGCCTGAATTGATTTTTGATTCATATTCCTGTGCACGACGGCTCCACATAGTACGCTTAACGCGGGCTTTACCTTTTAAAGTTGTGAATGCTTTTTCCATGGTATCTACATCTGATATACAGCGCATTCCAACGCCAACGGCTTTATCCGTTGGCACCCTTAGTGTCATTCTTTCTTTTTCAAATCGAATAACATAAAGTTCAATTGTCATTCCAGAAATATCCTGAACTTGCACATCTATAATATTTCCTACTCCATGCTTAGGGTAGACAATATTTTGCTCGATGGAAAATTCCAATTTATCAGATTTAGCCATTAATAAAACGCTCCGTTTTCACTCAAGGTCATTCTGTAATTGAAGAATATTTGCGACCTTAATTTTTGCCATAAAATTTAAATACATATAACATGAATTTTTGTTAAAGGACTTACTAGGCTAAACGGCATTTAAAAATAAAAAAATTACATAATTACTCTACCCAAGCCAAATTAAGCCTAAGCATGATAATGAAAATGTTTTAAAATTGGTGCTGATTCAGTAAGTTAATGTCTATCCCTATCAAACGATCATGATCTATAACGTATAGTGTAACATAAAAAACAAGTAAAATACACCCTTTATCTCACATGTAATATAACACAAGATTTATTAAGGATATAATTGACCGCCACTGTTTTTATTATTTAAGAACCTTCACCAGGTTTCTCACTGAAATATTTATTGAACTTATCCGTTTCCGCGATCACATCATCCGCTCCTGGAAGTGGATCTTTTTGTTCTGTGATATTCGGCCAAACATCTTCATACTTCTCGGCAAGTTCCGCCCATTTTTCCATGCCGTCCTCAGTATCAGGAAGAATTGCTTCCGCCGGGCATTCAGGCTCACACACACCACAATCAATACATTCGCTTGGATTAATGATCAGCATGTTTTCACCTTCGTAAAAACAATCAACTGGGCAGACTTCAACACAGTCTGTAAATTTACATTTAATACATGCTTCTGTGACCACATAAGTCATTGAACGCTCCTAATTTATACAATTGTAGATATTAATAAAAATATTCCATATAAAATTCATATAGCATTTTTCTCGAAAACGTCAAATCTAATATTATAATTATATTGCCCGGATAAGAATTATATAGCGGAATGACTATAAACACTTGTAAA
>JABIPV010000017.1 GCA_018699075.1 Kordiimonadaceae bacterium
CCTATCAAGGAGAACAACTGGAAAAGCGTGTTAGGCCACTTGCGAAAAGTCTGGGATCAGATATTGTCCTTCCTTGCGATGTGTCCGATTTAGCTTCCATTGATGCCGTCTTTGCTGAACTTGAAAAAATTTGGGGCAAACTTGACTTTCTTGTTCACGCGATTGCATACGCTGATAAAGCAGAACTTACCGGTCGATATGTGGATACAAGTTTAGATAACTTCACCAAAAGCATGCATATTTCCTGTTATTCATTCACAGCCATTGCCAACCGCGCAGAAAAATTAATGACCGATGGTGGCAGTATGGTCACGCTAAGTTATTACGGTGCTGAAAAGGTCATCCCGCATTATAATGTCATGGGCGTTGCCAAAGCAGCTCTTGAAGCCAGCGTGAAGTATCTTGCCCGTGATCTTGGCCCGAAAAACATTCGTGTTAACAGCATTTCTGCAGGTCCAATTAAAACACTTGCTGCTTCAGGGATTGGCGATTTTCGCTATATTTTAAAATGGAACGAATATAATTCGCCCTTGGGCCGAAATGTTAGCATTGAAGAAGTCGGCAATTCCGGTGTTTATTTCTTAAGTGATCTGTCATCCGGCGTTACAGGTGAAAACCACCATGTTGACGCAGGTTATCATGTTATGGGAATGAAGCGAGAAGATGCGCCAGATTTGACCTTGAATAAGGATTAATACTTCTAATGTCTGATAATTCTTACGGTAAATTGTTCCGAGTAACAACATGGGGCGAAAGTCATGGTCCTTCAATCGGTTGTGTGGTTGACGGTGTTCCACCGCGCTTATCCCTATGTGAAGCCGATCTGCAAATATTCCTTGATCAAAGAAGACCAGGGCAAAACCGCTTTACTACTCAGCGCCAAGAACCGGACCAAGTTCAGATTATATCTGGCGTCTTTGAAGGCGTGACAACTGGCACCCCAATCAGCCTTATTATTGAAAACAAAGACCAACGATCAAAAGATTACGGCGATATAAAAGACAAATACCGTCCCGGTCATGCTGACTTTACCTATATGGAAAAATACGGCATTCGTGATTACCGTGGCGGCGGAAGATCATCTGCCCGTGAAACCGCCATGCGCGTTGCCGCGGGGGGTGTCGCCCGAAAAGTCTTAGGCGATGACATAAAAATTACAGGTGCACTGGTTCAAATTGGTGAGCATAAGATTAACCGTGATAATTGGGACGATGAGCAAATAAGCAAAAATCCTTTTTGGTGCCCGGATGCAGAGATGGCCAAAACGTGGGAAGCTTACCTTGATAAAATCCGTAAAGCCGGAAGTTCTATTGGCGCCGTAATTGAAGTCAGGGCCAGCGGAGTGCCCGCCGGACTTGGTGCGCCTATATACGGCAAACTCGATGGTGATCTGGCGGCCGCCATGATGAGCATCAATGCCGTAAAAGGTGTGGAAATAGGTTCAGGCTTTGAAACTGCTGCCCTTACGGGCGAAGAAAATGCGGATCAAATTCGCATCAAAAACGACAAGCCTCATTTTAAAAGTAATCATGCGGGTGGTATTCTTGGGGGCATATCATCAGGCCAAGATGTGGTCGTACGTTTTGTCGTAAAACCAACCTCATCAATCCTTACGCCCCGCGATACAATCGACAACCACGGAAATGAGACGGAAATTCTGACTAAAGGTCGTCACGACCCCTGCGTCGGCATCCGCGCCGTCCCCATCGGCGAAGCCATGATGGCCTGCGTACTAGCCGATCACATCATGCGCCATAAAGCGCAATGTGGGTGATTTTTATTCGCCTAAACTATCCACGTAACCAAGAATAGACTGTATGCGGATTATGTCGTTTAATTCTTCGTGGGCTGCGCCTTGAAGAACAGCTGTTTCTTGGCGTTCCGACCAATAATCGATGAAATTTGACTTGCTGTCATCGAGCGGATTTTTCTGAAAACTTAAACTTACGTGATCTTCAAATGAAATAGCTTTTGCTTGGAAAAGAGCTGAACTCATTGATGCCACTTCATCGGCATTTGCATTTTTCAAATCAATATTTGATGCAACTTTTTGCCAGGCGGGGGAAATATCAACCACAACAGGATCATTGGCAGAAACAGAAACTTCTGGCTTAGTTTCTTTTCCTGACGAAATTATTTTTTGAGCGTCTTTAAGTACTGTATTGTGATTATCAACAAGACCGCTGTTTGTTTTGATCAAATCATTTGGATTCATATTATAGGCTCTTACATTATTCATTTTTAGTACCTTACAATCTTCAATCACTGTTATTTTCTACAATGATAGTTGCAAGGACCGTGCCAGACCCCAACTCTGACAATTTTCCCCTTTATTATCGGGTTCAAAGTATAACATATTGTTAATAAAAGAGTTTTAACGATTTATTAACCATATATATCGGCAATTTGTGCACAGTAATGACAATTATTGCCGTGACAAGTATAAAACTAACCGATAATTATGACAAAATGATGATGTAAAGAATTTAACGGTTAAAAACCGAGATAATTTCCAAATGAGGTGAAAATAAAAACTGGTCAACTGGTCGGACAGAACCCATGGTAAAACCTGCATCCGTAAGACCCTGTACATCACGCGCGAAAGTGATCGGATTACAAGATATCATTATCAGTGTTTTAATATCGGAATTAATTATTTCCGTCATTTGATGCCGCGCCCCTGCCCGCGGCGGATCGATAATGGCTACGTCGTATTTATTTAACTCATGGGGAAGTAATGGACGCAAAAATAAATCTCGAAGTTCTGAAGTTACTTGTTTGATGTTGGTCATCATATTAGCGCTATTTTTTAAGGCACTCAGCATTTCATCATTATTTTCCACTGCATGTACAGTGGCCGTCTTAGCCGCCGCAATAGAGAAAGTACCACAGCCGGAAAACAAATCGACGACACGGCTCGCGCCTTTAATACCACCAAGCATTGCTGATATAAGCGCTTCTTGACCTTGCTCTGTTGCTTGAAGAAAAGACCCTTCCGGGAAAAAAACTTTATTCCCGCCAAATGTGACATATGGTTTGCGTCGTTCAGCAAGCATCTCATAATATGGTTTCTTAAGACTGGTATTAAACCAACTGATCCTGGCAAGATCGTGTTTCTCAGCAAATTCAGCGAGGTCCATTCTCAAATTAAGATCAACATCACCCTTACCTTTGAAAATAACATCAAGTCCATTATCCCCTTTAGTAACTTGAATTGTCATCTTCTGTTGTTTTTCAAGTAATTTACTCAAAAAAGTTTTAAGAGGATTAATAAAGGAGCTAATTTCAGGCACCAATATAGGACACATTCCAATATTGATCAGATTATGGCTACCTTTTTCCGCATACCCTAAAACCAGCTTACCATCGCCACGACCAATGGCTTGAAAACTGGTGCGACGTCGACTATTTAAAGGACTGATTTGAATGGGCAGTACATCCACACCTTCAATTCCCTGATTAACAAGTGCCGTTTTAATCAGGTCGGTTTTCCAGTTTTTATAAAAATCAGCTTCCACATGTTGAAGCATGCAACCGCCACATTTGGTAAAGTGTTCACAAACAGCCTCTATTCTATGTTCTGATTTTTGGTGGACATGACGCAGGCGTCCTTTGCTTCCGTTGACTTTAACCTCAACAACATCACCCGTAACTGTATAGGGTACATAGAGCGTTTTACCTTCACTTACAGTAATCCCGTCACCGCGCCCGCCTAGGCTTTCAATATTAATTTTCTGGTTCATATTTGGCCCCGATTAAAAATTCTATATTACCTTCTGGTCCTTTAATGGGGCTTTGGGTTAATCCTATAATATTCCAGCCTTCCATATCTTCTTCGATCCACTTGCTAATCTTTTCGCATACTTCCTCGTGAAGTTCAGGTTCCCGTACGACGCCACCTTTACCGACCTTACCCTTACCTACCTCAAACTGTGGTTTTATTAGTGCAACTAATATACATCCATCTGCGGCGAGTGACATTGGCGCCGGAAGCACTGTTTGGAGGCCAATAAAACTGGCATCACAAACAATCAACTCTGCAGGATCTGGAATTTGTTCCACCGTTAAGTAACGGGCATTGGTTTTTTCCAAAACCACAACACGTTCATCACCTCGGATTTTCCACGCCAACTGTCCATGGCCGACATCAACGGCGTAAATTTTAGCAGCTCCCTTTGTTAGGCATACATCTGTAAATCCACCTGTGGACGCTCCCACATCAATCACCGTCAAATCCGTCACATCAATATTAAATTCTTCAAGTCCCTTCACCAATTTAAGGCCGCCGCGACTAACCCATGGGTGTTCTTTGCCTCTAACTTCTAGAACCACATCTTCTTTTAATTGCTGTCCCGATTTTTCAATCTTCTTTTCGCCGCAGTAAACATTACCCGCCATGATATAGGCTTGTGCACGGGATCTGCTTTCAGCAAGGCCACGTTCGACGAGGAGTTGATCAGCTCTTTTTTTAGCCATTGATCTGTGTTGTGTTTAAATCATTATGTCCAAGTGCCTGCAATGCCGTTCTAACAATATCCACAGCAGTTAAACCCGCGGTTTTATACATATCAGCAGGATTGTCTTGATCGATAAAGATATCAGGCAATTTCATAGTACGAACTTTTAGTCCTTGTTCCATTAGTCCTTCATTCGTCAAATAGTCCACCACGTGACTACCAAAACCGCCAATTGATCCCTCTTCAATCGTGATCAGCACTTCATGTTCGAGCGCCAGTTTACGGATCATTTCTATATCAAGAGGTTTCGCAAAACGTGCATCAGCAACGGTGCAGGTTAATCCCTTTACTGCAAATTCTTCTGCCGCTTTCAAACTTTCTTCAAGCCGCGTTCCAAGTGATAATATGGCGATTTGTTTGCCTTCACGAACGATGCGACCTTTACCAATTTCAAGGGCTTTACCAATAGCAGGTAGTTCAACGCCAATCCCTTCACCGCGTGGATAACGAACAGCCGATGGGCTGGTATCATGTCCGGCGGCTGTGGCAACCATATGAGTAAGTTCTGCCTCATCCGCGGCCGCCATAACAACCATATTTGGTAAAGACGCAAGGTAAGTAATATCAAAAGAACCCGCATGGGTCGGCCCGTCTGATCCCACAAGTCCCGCACGGTCAATGGCAAAACGGACCGGTAAATTCTGAACGGCAACATCATGAACAACTTGATCGTAAGCCCTCTGTAAGAATGTGGAGTAAATGGTCGCGAAAGGTTTATAGCCTTCGCACGCAAGCCCCGCAGCAAAGGTAACGGCATGTTGTTCTGCAATACCTACATCAAAGCAACGGTCAGGAAATTCTTCAGCGAATTTATCAAGCCCCGTACCGGATGGCATTGCGGCATTAATCGCGACAATTTTATCATCTTTACGGGCTTCATCGATTAGCGCCTTAGCGAACACACCTGTATAACTTGGTGCTTTTGGTACTGACTTATTTTGTGCGCCAGTTCCAACATCAAACGTAGAAACACCATGATATTTATCTGCGGCATTTTCCGCGTGGGAATAACCCTTACCCTTTTCTGTAACCACATGAATTAAAATTGGTCCACCTTCGGCATCACGCACATTTTCCAGAACAGGTAATAAATGTTCCATATTATGACCATCAACCGGTCCTACATAATAAAAACCGAGCTCTTCAAATAAAGTTCCCCCAGTGGCCATACCGCGGGCATATTCTTCTGCTTTTTTAGCGCGTGAGCTAATAGGTTTAGGGAATTTTTTTACAATATTTTTAGCAAAATCACGTAAATTCAAATAAGAACTTGATGATAAAAGTCTGGCCAGATAAGCGCTCATGGCGCCTACCGGGGGTGCGATCGACATATCATTATCATTCAAAATAACGATCAAACGGCTTTTTAATGCCCCTGCATTGTTCATGGCTTCATAAGCCATCCCTGCGCTCATCGCGCCGTCTCCGATTACGGCGATAACATTTTCAGAACCCGAACGCATGTCACGTGCCACTGCCATTCCAAGAGCTGCTGAAATTGATGTTGAACTATGTCCCGCACCAAAAGGATCATATTCACTTTCTTTTCTCTTCGTAAACCCTGCAAGCCCACCACCTTTTCGGATCGTGCCCATAAGTTCGCGTCGCCCCGTCAAGATTTTATGAGGATAACATTGATGGCCAACATCCCAGATTAACTTATCATCCGGAGTATTAAAAACATAATGAATGGCAGCGGTTAATTCTACAACACCAAGACCTGCTCCCAAATGACCACCCGTTTTTGATACATTATAAATCATATCTGAACGAAGCTCATTGGCTAAGTCAGTTAATTGTTCGGGCTCTAATTTGCGTACATCAGCCGGTATATTAATCTGGTCCAGCAAAGGTGTTTCTGGTTTATCACTCATATTTTATTCTTCACCATTTTCATTTAATGAGCTCTATTTATAACAAAAGCCGCCAATGATCTTAATGCATCAGCTTTCTCATCAAATATTTGCAAGCTATTAGTTGCTTGCTCAATTAATTCTTGTCCATACTCTCTTGCCGGCTCAATACCCATTAAAGATACCAATGTTGCTTTACCAGCTTCAATATCTTTACCCACCGTTTTGCCGATATCTTCCGATTTGCCTTCAACGTCAAGCAAATCATCAACAACTTGAAACGCCAAGCCAATATTTTGTGCATATTCTTTTAATGCAGAACGCCGTTCATCATTTACATTAGCCAATATTGCGCCTGCTTCACAGGAAAAAACTATTAATGCTCCCGTTTTCATATGTTGCATACGGGTTATTTCACTTTGTGACAAGCTTTGATTTTCAGCTTTTAAATCAATCATTTGCCCTCCGACCATTCCCATTGCACCAATCGCCCTAGCAAAAGTGCATATAAGTTCTGATCGTACATTGGCATCCGGATGAGTTTTTTTATCTGATAATATCTCAAATGCAAGCGTAAGGAGAGCATCGCCGGCAAGAATTGCTGTAGCTTCATCATACTTTTTATGAACAGACGGCTTACCTCGTCTCATGTCATCATCATCCATCGCCGGCAGATCGTCATGTATTAATGAATATGTATGTACACATTCCACTGCCGCAGCCACCTGAAGTGCGTGAACGCTTTTAACGGAAAAAAGAAAAGAAGTGGTCATCACCAGAAAAGGCCTTAGCCTTTTGCCGCCAGATAATAGAGCGTAGCGCATAGCATCAATAACTTGATCTTCCATACCTTCAGGTTCAGGCAAATGGGTTATCAAGCTACTTTCCATAAGTGTGGCAATGTTTTTCAAAGAACTATTTGCCAATTCACTATTAATTTCCGGCATTTCTTAGCTCTCTTCGTCGAGAGGAGCAGTGGTTAAAGAGCCATTGGCAGATTTTGTAATTTTTTCAATCCGCGCCGTTGCATCTTTCAATTTTTCTTCACAATGTGCTTTAAGTTGAGTTCCTCGAGTATAAATATCAATTGATTTCTCAAGCGATACTTGACCACTTTCAAGATTTCTTACGATATCTTCAAGGGCCTCCAATGCGTCTTCGAATTGCATGGCTTTTATATCTTTGGGCATATCACCTAAATTGTTTGCATCTTTTGTCAACTTTAAATTCCTCATCATCAAATTAAGTAGCCTTATAGCGGATAAATCATGCTCCCATCAATGCAGAAATGTGTGCTTTTGCACATTCATCTAATACACCAAGGTTATATCCACCTTCAAGGGTCGATACAAGTCGTCCTTTTGCATGTTTATCGGCTAATTTCATCAATTCCTTTGTCACCCAATAATAATCTTGTGTGTCTAAATTAAGGTCAGCAAGTGGATCTAACGCATGAGCATCAAAACCAGCTGAAATTAAAATAAAATCCGGATTAAATTTTTCCAGCTCAGGAAATACTCTATTTTCATAAGCTTTGCGAAAAGCATTGCTGCCACTTCCGGCCGCAAGTGGCACATTAACTATCACCCCTTTGCCATGATCATGAACATGTCCTGTACCGGGATAAAGTGGTGATTGATGGGTCGATGCATAAAATAAGCCTTTGGTTCTTTCCGCCACTGTTTGGGTTCCATTGCCATGATGGACATCAAAATCTATGATCGCCACCCGATGACAAAAATGCTTTGTTCGTGCGTATATCGCGCCAATTGCAACGGAATTAAATAAACAAAATCCCATTGCATGATCAGGTTCGGCATGATGTCCGGGCGGGCGAACAGCACAAAATGCATTTTCATGATCTCCTGCCATTACCCCATCAATGGCTTGGCACATTGCTCCCGCCGCACGAAGGGCGGCCTGCTCTGACCCTGATGATAAATACGTATCATTATCAAGGTAACCATTTCCATCGGTTGGAATATTATCTGAAACGGCTGTAATATGAGCCTCTTCATGAACCAGTTTTATTTGCTCTAAATTGGCAAGCTGTGCTTCTTTTCTATCAAGGCTTTCATATTTTTTATCTTCAATCGCCGATAGTATGACCCGCAACCGATCTTCGCATTCCGGATGCCCAGATGGAGCGATATGATTTAAACAATCTTTATGTGTATAAATAGCCGTTGTCATGACGATTTTGCAGCTTCAAGTTTTGCTTTTTCTTCTGCAACCAACTCTTTTTTTGATAATTTACCGACCATTGTTTTTGGAAGTTCATCGCGAAATTCAATTTGTGATGGCCGTTCGTGTTTGCCAATTTTTGGCTTAATAAAATCAAGTAACTCTTGATCTGTCAAAGGATCATTCAAATCTTTCAATTTGACAAATGCTTTTGGCGTTTCGCCAAGGTAATCATCATAAATACCGATAACGGTAACTTCTTCAACGGAAGGGTGTTCATTAATCGCCTCTTCGATTACCCGGGGGAATACATTAAAGCCCCCCACAAGTATCAAATCCTTATCTCTGTCCATAATATAAGTAAACCCGTCTTCATCCATATAACCGACATCACCGGTTCTAAGAATATCGCCGATCATCACATCTGCAGTTGCTTCAGGGTTTTGCCAATAACCTTTCATGACCTGTGGTCCGCGAATGCAAATTTCACCATTTTCTCCCATAGGCATAAGCTGGCCTTCATTTTCACGGTCCATAATAAATACTTCTGTGGCGGGTAACGGCATACCTATAGACCCGGCGCGGCTTGCCCCCATCGGACTGGCATGTGTCACCGGTGAGGCTTCAGTCAGTCCGTATCCTTCCGTAATTTCAAGTCCGTAATTATCAATATATTGCTGTCTTAAATCAACCGGCAACGGCGCACCGCCCGACATCGCCATTTTAATTTCATCAATACCTATATTCCCCGCGTCTTTATGATTATTTATGGCCGTATACATGGTGGGCACGCCGGAAAATAAAGTAATATTTTCCTTGGTCAGCAATTTAACAGCGTCTTCAAGTTCAAACTTCGGTACGATGACAATTCGGGCACCGATTTTCAAAGAAATATTAAGCACGACCGTAAGTGCAAAAATATGGAAAAAAGGTAGAAAAGCAGCAACATTTTCTTTACCGAATGCAAGATCATCCGGCCATTCCTCCAATTGTCTCATGTTAATGTAGAGATTAGAATGAGTTAACATTGCCCCCTTGGGTATACCTGTTGTACCACCAGTATACTGCAAAACAGCAATATCTTCATCCGGGTTAATCTCTTGCGGCTGGATCACACCATCATTATGACAAAAATCTTCAAAATCCATATGAAGTTCATCTTTTATCACTTTGGCTATGGCACTTCTTTTAAACAGCTGAAATAAAATATTTTTAGGAAAAGGGAGGATTTCTGAAAATTCACTCACAATTAATTTCTTAATCTGACTCTTTTCAGCAACTCGTCTCATTTTCGAATATAAAACATCAAGCCCTACTGTAACCATAATATCAGTTTCAGAATCCACCACCTGATGTAAAAGTTCTTTTTCTGAATAAAGTGGACTGTAGCTAACCACTGTTCCACCGGCTTTTGAAATGGCGAAGAATGAAATAATAAATTGCGGGCAGTTGGGAAGGAACAGACCGACTTTTACACCCTTTTTTACGCCAAGCGATTGAAAAGATTTACAGGCAGAGTTTACAAGTTTTTGCAGTTGAGAATATGTCCAAGTCTTACCCATGAAATCCATAGCGATATTCCCGGGAAGCTGATCCGCCGTATCATCAATGAGATGACAAAGTGGTTTTCCTACGAACTCTTGATCCCATTTTACATTTTTAGGATATTTATCTAACCATTTGTGTTCAGTCATATTTTTTCCTTCACATTAAACAGGGTCGACAAAAAAATCAGCAAATAAAGATGCTGTCGGATCTATCGCATATTTAGTTAGGTCTGTAATACCTGCACCAGCCAGGACTTCATCATCAACATAAAAATTTCCACTATTTTCAGCCGCAATTTGATTAAAAATAATATGTGCAGCATCAGCCATAATTTCAGCCGTACGACAACCTTTTATCGCTTCTTCACCACCCAAAATATTTCGTACTGCCGCGGTCGCAATCGCCGTTCTGGGCCAGAGGGAATTAAAGGCAATACCTTGCTTCTTATATTCTTCTGCCATGCCAAGAACACACATGCTCATGCCAAACTTCGCCATTGTATAGGCCACATGTGGGCCAAACCATTTCGCGTCCATATTAAGTGGTGGAGAAATATTAAGGACTTGCGGATTTGTTGATTTTAATAAATGCGGAATACAAGCTTTAGAAACCATAAAAGTACCCCGGGTGTTCACATCATGCATCAAGTCGTAACGCTTCATTTCAGTATGTAAAGTTGGTGTAAGTGAAATGGCGCTAGCATTATTAATTAAAATATCAATACCGCCAAATTTATTGACGGTTTTTGCTACCGCATCTCTCACCATTTCTTCATCACGAATGTCAACTTGGCAGGCAAGTCCTTGACCACCTGCAGCATTAATCTCTTCTACTGCAGAATAAATGGTACCTTCAAGTTTAGGCTGGGGCTCGGTTGTTTTTGCAGCGATGGTAATATTGGCACCGTCGGCGGCGCAACGAAGTGCAATGGCGAGACCAATACCACGACTACCGCCAGTTACAAAAACCGTCTTGCCTTTTAAATCACCCATATAAATTCCCGATCATATTAATATGATATATTTTGTTTGTTTATCCAAACAGGCTTGTTATGTTTTACTTGAGCAATTATAGAACATTATTAAAGATAACTAATCAAGTGTATAATAATAGAATGTCCAACCAACGTATACATAGTCCAAGTGCAAAAACATTTGATCTTGCCGCCACTATATTAAAGGAAGGTGATATCATCTCGTTCCCTACGGAAACAGTATATGGGCTCGGCGCGGACGCCACCAACAGCTCAGCTATTGCAAAAATATATTCTGCCAAAGAAAGGCCAAGCTTTAATCCTCTAATTGTTCATATCTTGTCAGCTGAAAAAGCTTCTCAATATGTGATTATGAATGAATTAACAAAAAAACTTGCCGACGCCTTTTGGCCAGGTCCTTTTACGATGGTACTCCCTCTTAAAGAAGGCAGTGGCATATCTGATCTAATTACCGCCGGACTTGATACGGTTGCAATAAGGGTGCCTAAAAACGAAATAGCTCATCAATTGCTGGAACTTTTTTCCGGCGCCGTTGCCGCCCCGAGCGCCAACAAATCAGGACAAATCAGCCCCACTACCGCCGCCCATGTTGACGGTGAATTCGGCGATGAACTAAGTTTCATCATCGATGGAGGTGCGTGCGAAAAAGGCATTGAGTCGACCATAGTCCAAGTCACCAATAAAGACGTCATTCTATTAAGGCCCGGTAATATTACGATTTCAGATATTGAAAAAGTAATAGGATGTTCTGTTCTAATAAATAATGCAGATGGCACAAAGCCAACATCACCTGGGCAACTGACAAGTCATTATGCACCAAATTCAAAAATGCGCTTAAATGCAACAAAGGTATATGAGGATGAATGTTATTTAACTTTTGGTAATATTGAAGGTGATCTAAATTTGAGCCCTGCAGGTAATCTTAACGAAGCGGCCGCTAACTTATTTTCTATGATGCGCGCTTTGGATCAAATGAATAAAACGACCATTGCTGTAGCGCCTATCCCCTTTACTGGGCTTGGCCTTGCCATAAATGACAGATTACAAAGAGCCGCCGCGCCAAAGGATAGTTCATGAGCATTGACACAACACATTTAAGCGCCTTAAAAGACCTCGCGGGTGATAAGGCCTGGAGCGATGATCAAGATGTAATCGCGCCACATGTGACGGAACCAAGGGGAAAATTTTCCGGTAAAACACCGTTAATTCTTTTTCCAGGCAGCGTGACCAAACTTGCAAAAATAATTGCTTATGCCAACCAGAATAACATTAAAATAGTCCCTCAGGGAGGTAATACAGGTCTTGTAGGGGGAAGCATTCCCGATCTTTCCGGAAATGAAATTCTAATCAACATGAAACGCATGAATAAAGTCAGAGAAATAGATGCCCTCAATCATACCATCACCGTAGAAGCAGGTATGCTTCTGTCCGAAGTTCACAGCAATGCAGACAAAATAAAATGCCAATTCCCAATGCATATTGCCTCCGAAGGCTCGGCCATGATTGGCGGCAATATTTCAACCAATGCCGGGGGTATTAATGTGCTCCATTTTGGTGTTATGCGTGATCTTGTCTTGGGTCTTGAAGTCGTACTGCCAAGCGGAGATATATGGAATGGATTAACTGGCCTTCGTAAGGACAATACGGGGTATGATCTTAAACAACTTTTCATTGGTGGTGAGGGAACACTTGGAATTATAACGGCCGCGACTTTAAAATTATTCCCGGAAGCAAAACAGAAAAATACGGCCTTTGTCGCCATACCCGATACAGAAGCGGCAATTAAACTTCTTGCCCTCGCTAGAGAAGTAAGCGGCGATAGTTTAATTGCATTTGAAATTCTGCCTCGCGCTGGCCTTGAGATTACCGCAAAACATATGCCCGGCTGCCGTGACCCCCTTGAGAATAAATACGATTGGTACATATTATTGGAATGCGCAACTTCCATGCAGTCAGATCTTCTTAATTTAGAAGAAGTAATGTCAAAAATCCTTGAACAAGCTATGGATCAAGAGCTTGTGCTTGACGGTGTTGTTGCTAAGAATATTTCCGAAGCCAGAACATTATGGAATTTACGCGAATTTATGTCTGAAGCCCAAAAGTTTGAAGGTGGCAGCATTAAACATGATATCTCCGTACCGGTGTCAAAAATTCCTGAATTCTTAAGAGTGGCTACCAAAGTCGTTGAAGACGCGGTTCCCGGCATACGACCCATTCCTTTTGGTCATATCGGCGACGGCAATATCCACTTTAACCTAACCCAACCAAAGGGCATGGATAAGCAAGAATATCTCGCCAAATGGGAAGACATTAATCACACCGTACATGAAATTGTCACAAGCCTAGGCGGCAGTATTAGCGCTGAACATGGTATCGGCATTTTAAAAGCGGCAGAACTGGAACATTTCAAACCAGAAATTGATTTAAAAGTCATGCGAGACATCAAAAAAGCTTTAGATCCCAATAATATTATGAATCCGGGACGAGTACTGCGTTAGAATAACTTAAACTGATCCGTTGTCGCAGGTTTTATACATTGCTCCCCATCGTGTCGGGCACTATTAACGTAAGGACTAACTTCATAAATTTCTAATTTTTCATCTATATCTGAAGAAAGCTGGTTAAAAATATTAAAATCTGGTGGATCAGCAGGACGAAGCCATTTATTATGATCTTTTGGCTCTACGATTACAGGGGCTCTATGATGAAGTTTTTTCATTTTTCCTTTTGACGCCTTGGTGATCAAAGAAACCGTTTCAATCCAGTCTTCACCTGCAGGGCCTGTCCACGCCTCCCAAATGGCGGCGAATGTAAAAGGTTCATGGTCTTGCAAACAAATATGATGAGGTATCGGTGATACACCGCCCCTTTTCCATTCATAAAACCCATCCGCAGGTACGAGGCATTTTCGTCTTCTGAACGGTCCACGAAAGGACGGCTTTACACCAATAGTTTCACTACGAGCATTTATCATAGGACGGTCAGTGGCAATTTCCTTAGCAAAATGAGGGATGAGCCCCCAGCGCATCAACACACCTTCTTTTTCTGGCAGTGGTTGATCCGGCAATATGGCTTGATCAATATCTGATCCTTTAAGACGGATCACGGCCACAGGCTGGGTCGGAGCAATATTAAAGCGTGAGGGCACCTGAAAGGGGTACCCCATGTCCGTAAACTCTAAAAATTTATCGTAACTTTCACTCGTTAATGAATATCTTCCACACATAGGCCATCTTCGTTATAGTTAGTTTTCAATTGTCATATCATAAGCAAAGTCCAAAATGAGCAAAGAAAAAAATACATCAAAAAGGGAATATCCTAAAAGACCCATCCCCGCCATAGGCGTTGTGGTCTTTAATCAGGGTAAAGTGCTGCTTATTAAACGCAATAAACCGCCGAAGTCATTCATGTGGAGCATTCCCGGCGGGGCACAGAATTTAGGTGAAAAATTAAAAGATACCGCCGCCAGGGAAGTAAACGAAGAAACCGGAATTCAAATTAAAAACATAAAGTTAATAGACGTAGTAGATTTCATTGAAGTAGATGATAAAGATGAAATTAAATATCATTATAGCCTGATTGATTATGTTGCCGAATATGAGAGTGGAGAACTGCAGGCAGGAGATGATGCAATAGACGCAAAATGGGTGGATTTAAATGAACTTGACGAGTATAAGCTATGGTCAGAAACAATTAGAATTATCCACCATGCTAAAACCATATTAAAACGCGGAAAATAAATGGAAAATCAAAATATATTCAAACGATTTTTCTTTAGCTGTGGAAGACATTTAAAAGTTTTTGCCATTGCCATCGGTTTTTCAACCATTGTTTACGGCGGCATTTACTTAATTATGTATTTAACCGGATATATTTAAGGAAAACATTATGTCCAAGGGAACTTCTCCCAAATTTAGCAAGCTATTATGGTTACTTTTTATGATTGCTATGATGGTTATTTATTTACTGGTCATCAGTCGTCTTATTGATGCCTTTTTTGCAGGTAATATTACGCTCGAAATTATTAGTTATTCTATTGCAGGAATTATCTGGATTTTTCCTGCGAAATGGATAATGTTTAAAATTAATGGAACGGATCAACCGGGGAATAAATAATGCGCGTTTTTTTAAAACTAATGCTTTTATCTACTGTGCTCTTCTTAAGCGCATGTAGCAGTAGCGGCAACAATGAAGCTCCTACTGAACCAACTACAGAACGACAAAACCTGGATAGCACCAATGTAAATGCGACTTATGATAAAGAAAATGTCATGAATGCTGCTTCTGAATTTTTTGGTGAAGGCTCCGAAGCACTTGCCAGTGTAATTGAAAAAGCCTTCGAAGACTTAGGCGAACCAAATGGTTATATCATTGGTACAGAGGTTAGTGCAGCATTAATTGTTGGTGCCCGTTACGGTGATGGAACCCTTTCCCATAAAATAGAAGGTGATAGCCGTATTTATTGGAAAGGACCATCAGTAGGAATTGATGTAGGTGCCAATGGATCGCGTGTTTTTGCACTTGTATATAACCTCAATGATACTAATGAATTATTCCAGCGCTATCCAGCAGTTGAAGGTAGCCTATATTATGTTGCCGGCTTTGGAATGAACTATCAACAAGTTGACGAAATTATCATCGCCCCAATTCGGGTAGGTGTCGGCCTGCGTGCAGGTGTTAACTTAGGTTATTTACATTTCACAAGAGAAAGAAGCTGGAGCCCATTTTAAAAGGCCGCAATTATAGATTAGTAAACCCTTCGTATACCAACTTTAGACCTGTAAAAAATAACGCGATATAACAAATGATGTAAAATATATCATTGGATACTTTGTGATGCATCCACACGCCTAATTTTACACCAATTGGTGCCAATGGTAACAACACCAGTGATGTCATCAAATTTTCGGATGAAAGTTGACCTAGCCAAGCATAAGGGATCAATTTGATATAATTTACCGTGATAAAAAAGATCACCGATGTAGCCATAAGTTTTGTTTTATCTAGTTTAAGCGGGAATAAATACATGGAAAGTGGCCCACCGCCAGCGTGAGCAATAAAACTAGTAAATCCACTTAAGGCACCACAAATTCCACCTTTAACCGTATTATAATCCAGCCCTGATGTTTCTTTTTTATGACGATCAATAAACCAATATTGCAAAACAAATAATATGGTCACAGCACCAACGACTATGCGGATATGGTCAGCATTTAATATCGTAAAAGTAATAGTGCCAAAAATAATGCCAATGATGGCGCCTGGGATAATACTTTTTAAGGCTTGTTTATCCCAGTTTCCCCAAAATGCTTTTACCGCAAAAATATCCATAACACACAATATCGGCAGCAAAATCGCAGCCGCCTGACGCGGGTCAATCAGCATTGCCATCATGGGAACGGCGAGCATTCCAAAACCGCCAACAAACCCTCCCTTGGAAATCCCTACAATAAGTACAGCTACGGCCGCGACTAGATAAAAGAGAGGGCTTTCAATCACAGGAAATTAACTGACTGCTTTATGATATTCAAATTTATCGGCCGATGAAAGTGACGGTTGAAATTTATAACCATCTTGATTGAATTTTCTTAATTCATCTGTGTTTTCAATTTTGTTCTGAATGATATAACGTGCCATCATACCACGGGCCCGTTTAACCATCATGCCTGGACTTTTTACCAGTCCATCTTTAACAATTTTAAATACAGGCGTAATCACCCCACCATTGAGTTCTTTGGCATTTACTGATTTAAAATATTCATTTGAAGCACAGTTAATGATCACATTGGTATTTTGTTCTTCCATTAACTGATTAAGGCCATCGGTTAAATGTTTATTCCAAAAATCATATAAATTCTTTTTATAAGGAACTTTAAGGCCACAGCCCATTTCAAGGCGGTATGCTTGCATCAAATCAAGCGGCCGAAGCATTCCGTATAGCCCTGACAAAATGCGGAAATGATCTTGGGCAAAATCTAAATCTTCATCAGACAATGTTTCCACATCAAGTCCTACATAGGTGTCCCCTTTAAACGCCATCACAGCCTGACGAGAATTGGTAAGTGTAAAGGGAGTTGAAAAGTCCTGGAAACGCTCATAATTCAAATCTGCAAGCGCATCACTAAGATGCATCAAGCCTGCTATTTTCTTACGCGATAATTTGCGTGCTGATTTAACAAGCACTTCGCTTTGATCCAGATAATCAGGCGTTGTCCAGTTTGGTTTAACTTCGTCACTAGAAAAATCAAGTTTCTTAGCAGGTGATACAACAACAATCATTTTATATAAATTCCCATTAGCTATAATTTATTATACAAATAACATACTCTTTTTATTAATACAGTATTATTTAATATATCAAGTGCCTATTGATTATATTGTGATAAGATCCCACTTATAAAAACTAAAAATATAATAAATTTCAGGTATTTTTTACAAAATGACTTCAGAACAAAAACCGGCTGACAAAAAGCCTGCCAAATCAAGAAGAGTAGACCTAACTGTAGGCCCCGTTCATACGCATTTAATCAGAATGGCACTCCCTATGGTCATCGGTCTTATGGCGAGCATGTCATTTACTTTTGTGGATTTATTTTATATCGGCATGCTCGGTACTGATGAACTGGCCGCTATGGGGTTTGTTACCCGTATGGTCATGATTATTATTTCTGCCTCAATTGGGCTTAG
>JABIPV010000133.1 GCA_018699075.1 Kordiimonadaceae bacterium
TAGTGTTGCGAGTAGCCTTATCGTGATGCTGGCTTATATTTGGGTATATAATGACCTATTTACCAGTAATGCTCAATATTATTGGGTGTCTGTTATGGTCTTAATTTCATTGGCTAGAATTTCTTTATACCTCTTCGTTTCAAAAAATGATCACGCTATTAATCCTAGAAAATATTTATATATTTATGCATTCCTGATGTTTTTATCAGGCTGTATTTGGGGGGCAATGGTCTATATCCCTATAGAAGTGGTCGACAATCAATTTATGATACTGACAGTATTAGTATTAGGACTTGCTTGTATTTCTACAATAAGCAGTAGTGCTCACCCGTTGGTGAGTGGGTCATTTTTATTACCAATTGCTATCTTAGTCGCACAATATTTAATTTACACATCAGAAGAAGAATATAAATACATCATAGTGATAGGCACAGTTGCTTTCTGCGCTGCGGCAGGATTAACAAGCCATTCAATACATAAAATGATCGTAAATGCCCTAAATTTACAAACGAGTAATGTTTCTTTGATGGATGGGGTGGTCGAGATTGCGAAACAAAATCAAAAGTCATATGAAGGCTATCAAACGCTGTTGGATAATTTGGGTGCGGGTGCGGCAATGTTTGATAAGAATAACAAGGTTATTTCCTGGAATAAATCATTTGAGAATATTTTCAATATACCAGCGGGATTAATTAAAAAAGGCATGACCTTAAAGGAGCTAACACGTAAAGTTATTAAGCAATCATGGCAAAATAACATTGATGTTAATCACGCCGCAGATGAGCACATCAGGGAAATTTTAAGTGAAGTCGATGATAACAATATGGTTAAGCTTGTTTTGGCCGATGGTCGAAACCTTTATTGTAGAGTAATGCGTATTAATGATGATCAACTTATCTTAAACTATACAGATGTGACGTCCTTAGAACAGGCCCGTAAGGATGATGTGATCCATGTATTACAGCATGATAGCCTAACGGGTTTACCTAATAAAGTTCTTCATAAGAAAGAAGTTAAACAAAGGGTTGATGAATATAATAGAATTTTACAAAATCCAGAAGATGATAAGACTAAACACTTTATGGGCCTTATTCATTTTGGGTTAAACTCTTTGGATGAAATTTATGATTATTTAGGATTAAATGCAGGTGATATGGTTGTTGCAGAGATAGCAGAACGATGTAAGAAGTTCATTGCTGAAGGAGTGCATTTATCGCATGTGAGATATGATGAATTTCATATTATTACACAGGCTGAAGAAGACCTGGATCAAATATTGTCTATGATAGAAAGGCTAGCACAGATCATAAGTGAGCCAATTGATGTGAATGGGAATTCTGTTACAGTTACTGTTTCAGTTGGAATAAGTATTTATCCTGAACATACAGAACAAGCTGAAATTCTAACAAGAAATGCTAAGATCGCCTTTAACAAAGCGAAAATTCCAAATGAAGAAAATATCATTATTTATGACCATGGAATGCATTCTGAAATTATGCAAAGGTCCAATTTACTATTTGATATTAGAGATAGTATTAAGAAAAGCGAGTTTCTACTCCATTATCAACCTCAAATCGACCTAAAAACCAAGCAAATCGCAGGTGTTGAGGCTTTATTACGCTGGCATCACCCAGAGAAAGGCTGGATTGAACCAGACGCTTTTATTCCTCTAGCTGAGCATACGAAGCAAATTATTCCCCTTACAGAACAATTCTTGCCCGAAGCGTGCTATCAGGCAAAAAAATGGCAGGTAATGGGACTGCCCCCAGTAAAAATGTCTGTGAATATTTCTCCGTCCCATTTCCATGATAAAGGCTTTACAAAATTTATCCAAAAAAGTTTAGATGACGCACAACTTGAGCCAGAATATCTTGAATTAGAGATCACTGAGGGTGTCATAATGAGCCAGACCGAGGACATCATTAAAATATTACACGACCTCTCACAGATGGGTGTTCAGCTTTCAATTGATGATTTTGGTACCGGATATTCGTCACTTTCGTATCTTCGTAGTCTTCCGGTTGATAAATTAAAAATTGATCAAGCATTCATAACAGATATGAGTAAAGACAAAAGCGCATTATCGCTCGTAGAAGCGATTATTCGGCTAGGTCACAGTTTTAATTTAAATGTGATTGCTGAAGGGGTGGAAACAGAAGAACAACTTAATAAATTATGTGCAATGAATTGTGATCAAGCCCAAGGTTATTTCATTAAACGACCAGAAAAAGCCGAAGATATTTCAGAATGGCTTAAAAGTTATAAAATATAGTGATGCCTTTAAATTGCCCCGTTGTGCGTGTATTGACAAGGATGGTTATTTATTCATATAACTTGGATCAAATTTCCAATAATAATTAAATCCAAAATATGGGCTTTATCATGAGTAAAAAAATTCTAACTTTGTTATCTGCAATTACCGTAATGGGCATCAGCAGTTTTTCTACTTCATACGCACAAAGCAAAATTCTTTCTGATGTGCCAGAAGGGGCGGAAGCTGTTTCATTAAGTGGTAAAGCATTAAGTATGCCTGAAGCAACCAATGAAACTGTACTTGAAAACCTTTCGGAGACAAAAATAAGATATTTGGATTATCCGATGGACCCTGAGAGGGCTGTTTGGTACGGAAGAAGACTTGCTTATGCAGGTAAATACCGAGACGCGATTAAAATCTTTTCTGAAGGTATGTTAGATAGCCCAAATGACGCTCGTTTTTATCGTCATCGTGGGCATCGTTATATTACCATTCGTGAATTCGATCGTGCTATAGCCGATCTTGAAAAAGCAGCAAGCCTGATAAAAGGTAAACCAAATAGAGTTGAAGAAGACGGCGCACCTAATGAGTTTGGCATTCCTGTAAGTACACTACACGGCAATATTTTTTATCATCTAGGCCTTGCTTATTATTTAAAACAAGATTTTGAAAATGCGAAGCGTGTTTATGATCTGGATATTGATGTTGCGACAAATGACGATAATAAAGTTTCAGCAACCCATTGGCGTTATATGATCCGTCGCCGCATGGGAGAAAGCCATGATCAAGCGAAGCATGTCTTGGATGTAA
>JABIPV010000016.1 GCA_018699075.1 Kordiimonadaceae bacterium
GGATCGTATCGCCGCCGCCATGACCACCGATACCTTGCCATATTTCATGATTAATTTCTGGCCCTCTAAGCGGTATGACTTTGGTTGTTGTGCCGCCTTCGACCATTTCGCCCTGAACACCACCGTCGCCACTTACATAAACGGTTTCAACGTTTTTATGCTCCAATCGTCCTTTGGTTCCGTTAAAAGTAACAATATGTCCTTCCCAGCTATTAAATGCATTCAATGAATAGGACATATCAACGCCATTATCATATTTGACGATCACATTGATATTGTCTTCGATGTCAATGTCGGGACGGAAGACACACTTGTCACGAAAATAACCATCATATTTTTCATTATCTAGATAAAGTTCTTTGAGGTTTTTATTGTCTGCTAGGCTCATGTAGAAACCGCATTTGTCGGCTTCGGGGCAAGTATGACAGCGTTCATGGTAACCGGATAAACCCATGCGTTTCGCCATTTCCGGGGTGTAATATTCACGTTTTCCTTGGGCAAAAACGGTTTCAGGGACGGCGGAAAGCCACCAGTTCATCAAATCAAAATGATGCGTGGCTTTATGGACCATAAGGCCACCTGAATTTTCCTTATTGGCATGCCAGCGACGGAAATAATCGGCACCATGATGGGTATTTAGAAGCCAGTGAAAATCAACTGATAGAATGTCACCAATATCACCACGGGATAAGATTTCTTTTATTTGTGTGCGTGGCGGTGAATAGCGATAATTAAAGGTCACAGTGACGCTTTTGCCATGTTTCTTTTGTGCATTGATTATCGCCTGACATTTTTCAGCGTCAACGGTCATTGGTTTTTCGGTAATGACGTCACAGCCAAGTTCCATGGCGCGAATAATATAAATATGATGGGTGCTGTCCATTGTCGTGACCAAAACGACATCTGGTTTGGTTTCGGCTATCATTCTGTCAAAATCAGTATGGATATAGGCGGGAATGTCTTCACCAATACGTTCTTTTGATTGGCGTTGGGCGAGCTCTAACCTTCCTTGGTTTTTATCGCAAAATCCGACCACATCAACAAATTTGCGGTGGGTTTCTTGCATTCGTTCAATGTAAAAATTGGTGGAGCGTGTTCCTGTACCAACAACGGCAACTCTTTGTTTACGGTTTTGTGACCAAGCAGGTGGCGTGGCACCAAAGGCTGCCATTGCTCCTAAAGCGGTTGATACATTGATGAATTTACGGCGTGAAATATTGTCGTTGGTCATATTCTGCTCCCATTTTTTATTTTGTTTCCGGTAATGTTAGGCATTCCCATAAAACGCGCTCAAGGCTGATTACATTTGATCTTAATCAGCTCATTCACTAAGGTAAAATGAAAACTTATATGATCGGCTTAATAATGAAAACAAAAGTAGTCATCATTGGGGCGGGACCTTCGGGTTTACTCTTAGGGCAACTGCTTCATAAGCAGGGGATAGATAATATCATCCTTGAGCGGGTGAGCGCTGATTATGTGCTTGGCCGTATTCGGGCGGGTGTGCTTGAAGAGGGCTTTGCGAGCTTATTGCGTGAAGCGGGCGCAGGCGAGAGAATGGACATTGACGGTGAAGTTCATGACGGTGTCGAAATTGCGGTCGATGGCAAACGCGTGCGAATTGACTTAGCTTCCTTAACGGGCGGTAAAAAAGTTATTGTTTACGGGCAAACGGAACTGACCCGCGATTTAATGGATGCACGGACGTTATCCAATCAGATCACCTCTTATGAAGCAGTTAATGTAGAACCCCATGATATAGCGGGCGATCTTCCGTTTGTTAGTTATGAAAAAGACGGACAGAAATTTAAAATTCAGTGCGATTATATTGCAGGCTGTGATGGCTTTCACGGCGTGTCGAGAAAAAGTATTCCGTCAGATCATATTAAAGAATATGAACGTGTATATCCTGGTGGTTGGTTAGGTGTTTTATCAGCAACGCCGCCAGTTAATCCTGAGCTTGTCTACGCCCATCATGAACGTGGGTTTGCTTTATGTAGTCTTCGGTCGCAATCCTTAAGCCGTTATTATATTCAGGTGGGGCCGAAGGAAAAAGTTGAGGACTGGTCTGATGACCGGTTTTGGCAGGAATTAAAGCGAAGATTGCCGGATGAACTTGCGGACAAGCTTATCACTGGACCATCAATTGAGAAAAGTATTGCGCCCATGCGCAGTTATGTAGTGGAACCTATGCAGTACGGGCGATTATTTTTGCTTGGCGATGCGGCCCATATTGTGCCGCCAACCGGGGCGAAGGGATTGAATACGGCTGCAGGTGACGTGCACACGCTTTATTCAATTTTGACTAAAGTTTATGCCGAGGGTAGGTCGGAGCTTACTGAAAAATATTCACAGACCTGTTTACGCCGAGTGTGGGACGGGGAGCGTTTTTCTTGGTGGATGAGCAATTTATTGCATAAATTTGAAGGAAAATCGGCTTTTGAAGAGAAGATGCATAAATCGGAACTTGATTATTACTTGAGAACCGAAACAGGTCAAAAAATTATCGCCGACCAATATGTCGGCTTACCATACGATGAAATAAAATAAGGACTTTAGAAATGATAAAAAAAATATCACTGTTGATAATTGGGGTTTTTACATTTTTACTTATTGGGTGCGCCAAAGAACAAGCGCCGCAAGAAACCGCGGACACCATTTTGCATAATGGCAACGTGTTTAGTTTCGCATGGGGGGAACCGGATGGAGAAGGCAATCCCGCAAGTGATGCGCCATATGTAAACGGAAAATGGTCCGCAGATGGTCAGGCGATTGCGATAAAAGACGGTAATATTTTGTTTGTTGGTTCCGATCAGGACGCAATGGCCTTTAAAGGGGACATGACAGAGCTTATCGATGCAAAAGGCGGCTATGTATATCCCGGTTTTGTCGATGCCCATAGCCATATTACGGGACTGGTTTCCGATGATAAATATGTTAGCCTTTCGGGCGCACAGAGCGAAGCAGAAGCCATTGACCGCATTATCGCCGCGACAAAAGGTCGTGAGTTAACAGATGGTGAATGGGTTATTGGCGGTGGTTGGAACGAAGGCGAATGGATGAATAGGCTTCCTAACGAAAAAAGGCTATCAGAATTATTTCCAAATAACCCTGTGATGATGCACGGTGAAACCGGTTTTGGTGTATGGGGAAACAAAAAAGCACTCGAAGTCGCGGGATTGAATAGAGATTCTGAAGACCCAGTTAAGGGAACATATGTAAGATATGAGGACGGTGAACTAACGGGTGTTGCTCTTGATGAAGCAGGGCGTGTTTGGCGCAGTATACTACCACCAGAAACAATTAGCGAGCGCAAAGATACTTTGGTCACCGCCATGAAAATTATGGCAAGTGATGGGTTTGTCATGACCCACGATGCAGGCACAGCTTCTATCAGTATGGCGGCATTTGAGGCATTAGATGCAGAAGAAAATATGCCAATTCGCATTTACGCCATGGTCGATCGGGCCGATAGTAAACTGGTTGATGAGTGGACAGCGAAAGGTCCGAAATCATTTCCAAGTAATATGTTATTTGTTCGTTCAATGAAATCAGGACTTGATGGAACACTGGGGGTAAGAAGCGCTAGATTCCTTGAGCCTTATAGCGATATGCCTGAACATGCAGGGCTTGATGAAAACTGGACCATGAAAATTGGTCAAATGGATCAAATGATCCAAGCCGGTTTTCAGATTAATACTCATGCCATTGGCGATAAAGCTAACAGAGAAATACTTGATTTCTTAGAGCGTAATTATCAAATTAATCCGGAACTTAGAAACTTACGCCATCGTTCTGAGCATGCGTCGGTCATTCATCCGGATGATTACGCGCGTTTTTTTGATTTAAATGTTATCGCATCCGCGCAGCCACCATATGTGTCAGAGGACCCACCATGGGCAATAGAGCGCATAGGGGCAGAGCGGGCAAAAGATATGTATGCATGGCGTAAAATGCGCCGCCTTGGGATTAGACTTGCCTTTGGGTCTGATCTTGAAAGTTACGATCATAATATCTTTTATGGCATTTA
>JABIPV010000144.1 GCA_018699075.1 Kordiimonadaceae bacterium
ACATGGTGAAAATACATCGGCCTCAACATCATAAATTTCATCTGGTGCAACTATATCAGCATTATATAGTCCCGCGACGCGTTCAACCACATCCGGATATACATCAGAAATTGTTATTTTTGCACCCGCTTCTGAAAGTTGGCGACACACGTCTTCACCTACATTTCCGACACCTTGAAGCGCAACATGTATGCCTTCTAAATCTACCGAATTATGACAATAATTTAATCCAGCTTTAATCGCGTGCATGGTGCCGAGTGCCGTTATAGGGGCAGGATCCCCTAGGCCGCCATCTTCTTCTCTAAGGCAACTAACATATTGGGTCCCTTTTTTAAGTTCTTTCATATCTAGCGGATTGGTTCCTATATCTTCGCCCGCAATATACCGACCGCCCAAATGATCAATTGCCTCTGCCATTGCCGCCAGAAGTTCAGGGGTTTTATCCTTTCGCGGGTCGCCAATAATAACTGACTTTGCGCCACCAAGTTTTACACCCATCATCGCGGCCTTATAAGTCATCCCTTTTGAAAGCCTGAGCACATCCTGCAGTGCTTCTTCACTATTTTTATAGGGTCTCATACGCATGCCACCGAGCCCCGGCCCACGGTTAATGTTATGCACAGCGATAATGGCTTTTAAGCCCACAGTTTCATCATTAACAAAAACGACTTCATCATGATTATCAAAATCTACTGCCTCAAATACACTCATATGTTTTTATCCTTTTTATTGTGTATATTGCCGTTAAACAAACGCTTGTTTTTTTAACAATAATAATCTGTTACTGTCAAGTCCTTAAAATTAATTGTCCAAAGATCCTCTTCAGATAATCATATTTGAGCCGAGGATAGCAAGCAGAGCTACCGGAACGGCATATCGAATAAGGAAAATCCAAAGCTTAAAAATAAAATCAGGCGCGTTATTAAAATTTTCTTTTAATGTGAGGACAGGAATTTTCCATCCCACGAATAAAGCTATTAATAAACCACTGATTGGCAACAATAAATTATTGACCATCATATCAATCAGAACAAAGAATGTCGCGCTTTCAAAACCTTCTATCCAATTGAGAGGAAATATATCCGCCCATATATTGAAGGAGAAAATTGGCAGCAGTCCCATAAGAAATGTTGACGTTCCCGCAATAAGCGCCATACGGCGGCGGCTTTGATTGAATTTTTTTATCAAGTAAGAAACGAAAGGTTCCATAAGTGAAATAGTAGACGTAATTGATGCTATTCCGAGAAGTACGAAAAATAATACACCAATATATTGACCGCCGGGCATTTGCCCAAAAGCAATTGGAAGTGTCACGAAAATAAGCCCAGGTCCTTCCGCAGGCTGAAGTCCATAAGCAAAGACAAGAGGAAAAATGGCCAGCCCCGCGGTAAGAGCAACCATTGTATCTGCACTGGTTATTATTAGCGCAGATTTTCCCAATGAAACATTCTTTGGTGCATATGATCCGTAGGTCAGCATAATTGCCATAGCCACGCTATTTGATAGAAATGCCTGCCCAAGAGCGATAAGTATCATATCACCTTTGAGTTCTGACAGATCAAAATCAAACATAAAACGCCATCCCTGGCCAAAATCACCAACAACACTGCTATAGATAGCCATCATAATAATCATCACGAAGAAAATCGGCATAAGAAAACTAACCGTTTTTTCCAGCCCCTTACTTACACCTCTGGAAACAATGAACGCAGTAAGGCACATAAAAAGTAAATGCCATAAAACCAGCCGCATTGGGCTGCTAAGAAAAGAGTCGAAAATTAACCCGGTTTCGTTGGGAGTAACACTTTCAAATATACCTTCACCCGCTTTAATCGCATAGGCCATGGTCCAACCGGATATCATGCAAAAATAGCTTAAGACGAGAAATGAAATTAATATTCCAAGCCAACCAATCGCCCGCCATGCTTTATGCGCTCCAAATTCAGTGCTAAGTTTATTCATCGTATCAACGGGGCTTTGATTGCCCAAACGGCCTAACATTAATTCAGCGGTTAATATTGGGGCGACGATA
>JABIPV010000215.1 GCA_018699075.1 Kordiimonadaceae bacterium
CAAGGGTCAATGCAGGCGGCCGCGTAGGACGTTCCGAAAGCGGGACTATATTACTAAGTACTGATGATGAACAGCAAGCAATAAACATTTCAAATGAACTCAATACCTATAATGCGGAACGGCAAGCCATTGAAGCGATGGTACTTGAAGATGCGATGGATCAGGTCGCCCATAAAATTGGCGTTGGTGGTATTGCACCGCCCGTGATTATTGCTTCTGGCGTGGGTTGGCACCCGGGTGTGATCGGTATCGTCGCTGGTCGCCTTAAAGAACATTTTAATCGCCCGACCATCGTAATCGCCATTGATGATAATGGTGATGCTAAGGGATCAGGGCGTTCGATCATGGGGGTTGATTTAGGGTCAGCAATTACCGCCGCGCGCCAATCTGAAATATTATCTGCGGGTGGTGGTCATGCTATGGCAGCAGGGCTTAGCATGCGCTCAGAAAATATTGATGACTTAGACAGGTTTTTAAATCAGCGCCTAACCGGGAAAGTGGATCAAGCCATTACCACGTTATCTTTAAAACTTGACGGGGTTTTAAATCTCTCGGCGGTTAAATCAGACTTGGTGGATCTGCTGGATACCATTGGCCCTTATGGTCAAGGCAATGCCCAACCGAGATTTGCCTTTTCCGATGTATTGGTCAGCTACGTAGATATCGTCGGCAAAGACCATGTCAAATGTTCCCTTAAAGGCGCAGATGGTTCCATTGTAAAGGCGATGGCATTTCGCTCTGCTGATAAGCCACTCGGTCAATTATTGATAGAATCTCGTGGTAAAAACATTAAAATTGCCGGAACAATTCGAAATAATCATTGGAACGGTCGGACAAGTGCTGAAATCTTCATCGAAGATGCCGCTAAATAAGCCATTTTGTAAAAAAGATATGCTTATTCCAAAATAAATATTGACCCTTGTGACCATAACGGTTAGAAACCACCCACCGACAAAGACGGCCCCTTCGTCTAGCGGTTAGGACGCGGCCCTTTCACGGCTGAAACACGGGTTCGATTCCCGTAGGGGTCACCACTTTTTTTAGGAAGTGCGGTACTAAAATATAAGCGCTCATGGATTTATCCAAGAAGCGCTTTTTTTATGTCCAAATGAGGATTTTTTTTACTCTGACTACAATGGATTCTTTCTGAATGTCTGCTTTGGGTTGATAGCGGTCATTCAAATATTGGTTGACGATACAGTCTTATGAGCATCAGCCCTAGATAATCTTACATTATCGAACGTGGTATTTAATGAAAAAAATTGGAAATTTGAGAGTCTGCTTTCGACCCAAAGCAGACTCTCAAAGAAGTTAAAAGATTGCTGATTAACTTAAAGAAATTAATAATGTAATTATAAACCTCTTAGAAACGATAGCCTAGTTTCATATACATCATTCGTTGCCTTGGGTCATGAACTTTACTGTCAAATCCACCATTTGTGGAAAGTTTTGGCACTTGCTTGTTAAAAGCATTAACCATGCCGATGGTAGCGCGTAGTCCGATCTCATCAGTACCATTAAAGGCATAAGTATATTGCAGATCAACCGTTGTATAACTTGGTACTTCAACCGCATTTTGATCATCCGTATAGCCATTGATATAACGGACAAATACGTTTGCAGAATTATACTCATCACTATATCCAATATTATAATTCACACGCCATTCCGGCATTGAACGGGCAAAATTATTGAAGTTTCGACTACCTACCCCTTCAAAACTAACACCGGATTGGTCGACAGCGTCGTAATTGAAGATATATGTGGCTTGTAAACCAGAATGTATCTGTCCCCCAAAATTTGAAAGATCAGAACTATACGCCATATTAAAGTCCAAACCATCCGTTGAAACAGTTGGTGCATTAATAATATTCGTATCAATTAGAAATAAAGTGGTTAAATCACCGGGTGTATTAAAATGAAGCTGTGACAAGGCTTGCGTATCCCCGACCAAAGCTTTGTTCACCACAGACTGCGAATTTTCCTGCGTGATCAGATTGGTAAAATCATAACGCCAGTAATCAAGCCCGATAGAAAAGTTTTCCACCGCATTCCATGTAAAGCCGATATTATAAACATCGGAATTTTCCGGGCTTAAATTTGAGTTTCCCGTTGAACGGACGGGAAGGAAAGTAGACGTGGTCCCAAGTGTAATTTCATTAAGGGCCGTCTGAACACCATTAACATTGTAAAGCGATGGAGCGCGAAATGCTGTACTAAACGATGCGCGAACTGATAGCGTTTCATCAGGACGCCATAGTGCCGATATTTTTGGATCAAAACTATTTATACCACTACCGTAATCTTCATATCTTGCCGCAATCTGAAGATCCAGTGTCTCACCAATTGGAACAGCAAGTTCACCAAACAGCGCATAAACATCACGTTCTCCACCGTAATCAGGGCCCCCATATAGGAACATCAAATTACCACCATTAAGATTGGCCAGATTACTGCCATTTGAACCATCACCATTAGGACCGTTATAATCTTCGCTCCAGTCATAATTCATTTTTTCGCTACGGAATTGACCACCAAAGGCCACTTGAACCATATTGCCGCCAAATTCGACCAAATCACCATTCACATGGGCATCTACAGTGAATAAATCACTATTCCCCTGCACATTCATATTGGCCGTAATAGCATCAATTGCTGCTTGACTATTGGGGTGGGTGGTGTGAGCGGTACCAAACGGATTATAGGCACCAGTCAGTAACGCATTGATATAATCATCGCGTTTCACATCATCCACAGTAATTGCAAATTTACTTTTACTAAAATTAGCAGAAGTCTCCCATGTCCACCTTTCGTTTACTTCACCGTCTAAAACTGCAGCAACGCGGTAGGTATCATTATCATGATTAGAAACAAAGGAACCGCCGTTATCACCAAGAACGCGGCCAACAAACAAAACACTTGTCAATCCACCAAGCGCTGTTGCCGCACCCTGAAGTTCGGCAGGAATATGTGGGTAATATGTGGACGTGGCAGGATTAATCAGTGCTACTGGCACCGGTGAGGCAATTGGGAAAGAAGGCGCATTATTACGAACGGCCTTATTGTTGGTAATTCCACCTTCCAGATAGAAATGCATATTGTCGCCAATGTCGGTATCAATGGATGAGAACATCTGGATACGGTCTTCTTCGGGGACAAGATCATAATAGGAATCAAACTGGAAATTACAGCCGCCGATTTCAAGCGGGCCTACAGAACCCATATTTCCTGAATTCAGGCTGGAATTTGGTGCCGTGCCGCAATAAGGATCTATCACCGGTACAGCATCCAGAAAACCGTTGCTATTGGCATCGCCTGCACTGCCTACGCCGCCTGGTGCTGGCACCTGATCCCTAAAATAAATAGTTCCCGGTTGTCCGGAACCTGAAATCCCGCTGCCTGCTGTAATTTCTGATCTGTCGGCTGCCGTTAAATTGGAACGGTGCATAAAACTACCCGCAATAACAAAATTACCATTATTACCAAACTCTGACCCCCAAATTGCGGATATATCATAATCGCGCTGGCTATCGGATGTGGTGGATTGAAGACCCGTCTGCATTTCAAAACCAGTGAATTTTTTACGAGTAATATAATTAACTACACCTGCAACCGCGTCAGTCCCGTAAATCGCAGAGCCGCCATCTTTCAATGTTTCAACCCGGTCAACCATGATCAGCGGCATAATTGAATTGGTATCAACAAATGTACTACCATCATCAGCATAAGCCGCTGAAAGCGTCTGTCTTTTGCCATTAATTAGGATCAAAGTAGAACTTAATCCAAGATTGCGTAGATTGATATTACCCGTACCCGTACTAAAGTTCTGGGTAAAGGCATCTGTATTAAGTTCCGAACCCGCATTAAAAGTCATATTACGTGCAAGATCACTAAGTACATTAATCCCTTGTGCAGATATATCTCCACTTGTCATCACATTAAGGGGTGATGGTGAATTTTCTTGTGTTTGTCGCTTGATATATGAGCCCGTCACATAAATCGTATCAACTTCAGCTCCCGCCGAAACATCCTGCGCCAATACAGGAATACTGATAGATGAAATAAGTGATATTGTAAGTAAGGCGGATGAATTCTTAAGTAAATTATAATGAGACAAAGTAGAACTCCCAATTCTTATTTAGGTTAAGAATTCACGTTATTCCCTTCTTATGGACTAGTCAACTAGAACCGCCTTATTAAAGAAAGTCAATACACTACAGCCACTTAGAAGAGCTGCAAACTAACTCTCAAGTATGTCGCGTTCCGTATCAAGATCACGGTTATAAGCTTTTTCCTGTGTGAATTTTTCTGGGAAGCGGGCTTTTAGTTTATTGATGTTGGTTGTTGCCACTATTCCCCGTCGAAGTTTATGTTGCAATAGTTATTACTCGTTAAGGGAATATTTTGTGATTTAGGACTATAACTGGACGTAAATTATTTCCCAAAATGAACCTCGTACTTGTTGCTTATCTTTAGGTGTACAAAATTAGGATTTTTAAACAATTTGAGAGTCTGCTTTTGGCCGAAAGCAGACTCTCACGGAAGAGGCATTTTGAGCTTTTAAATCAATTAAGGTAAGTTCTCCAAAACTCAAGCGAGACTCAATTGATACTTTGTTACTAAAGTTTAGAATAGTTATAAAATAGAACATAAAATACTTCACAACAGTATTTAATTTGTTATAGTAATATTTTAAATAACGTGAGGAGAGAGATATGTTACGAAAAACTATACCACTTATTATATTATTATCCATGGGTTCATCAATTGCTGTTCCAGTTAATTATGTGAACGCAGAGGAAAAAGTAATTACAAATGAACATTGGTGGCCGAACCGTCTGGATTTAACGCCGCTGCGTCAGAATTCAGAAAAGTCCAACCCAATGGGAGAGACCTATAATTATGCGGAAGAATTTAAAAGCTTAGACCTTGATGAGATTAAGAAGAATATTGAAGACTTAATGACAACATCACAGGATTGGTGGCCAGCAGACTATGGCCATTATGGCCCGTTTTTTATTCGTATGGCATGGCATAGTGCGGGAACCTACCGAACCATGGACGGTCGTGGTGGCGCAGATGGAGGAATGCAACGCTTTGCCCCGCTCAACAGTTGGCCGGATAACGGCAACCTTGATAAAGCGCGTCGTCTTCTTTGGCCGATCAAACAAAAATATGGCCGAAAATTATCCTGGGCTGATTTAATGGTTCTTACCGGCAATGTTGCAATGGAATCAATGGGTTTTAGAACCTTAGGTTTTGCCGGTGGACGTGAGGATGCCTGGGAAGCGGAAGAAATATATTGGGGCCCCGAAGGCGAATGGCTCGCTGATCAACGGTACAGCGGAGACAGAGACCTTGAAAAACCCCTTGCCGCAGTTCAAATGGGTCTGATTTATGTTAATCCTGAAGGGCCCAATGGTAATCCGGACCCTTTACTTGCCGCGCAAGACATCCGTGATACATTCGGACGCATGGCAATGAATGATGAAGAAACGGTAGCGCTTATCGCTGGGGGACATACCTTTGGTAAAGCCCACGGTGCGGCTGATCCCTCAAAATATGTCGGTGTCGAGCCAGAAGCCGCCAGTGTTGAAGAGCAAGGTTTCGGTTGGAAAAACAGTTATGGTACCGGTAAAGGTGGTGACACCATAACCAGTGGTCTGGAGGGGGCATGGACATCTGCGCCAGCTCAGTGGTCGCATATGTATCTTTCAAACCTGTTCATCTTCGATTGGGTCAAGACAAAGAGCCCTGCTGGTGCTACTCAATGGATTCCAAGTGACTCTAATGCAAAGGGTATGGTTCCTGATGCTCACAATCCGGGAAAATTCCATGCACCAATAATGTTTACTACGGATCTGGCACTTAAGTTTGATCCTGAATACCGTAAAATCTCTCAACGGTTTTTAGATGATCCGGCAGAGTTTGAACTCGCATTCGCAAAAGCATGGTTCAAATTAACCCATCGCGATATGGGGCCAAGATCACGTTATATAGGTTCTATGGTGCCGCAACAGGAAATGCTGTGGCAGGACCCTGTTCCTGCCGTTGATCACGAACTGGTCAATATGAGCGATATGGCCATGCTTAAATCAACAATCTTATCATCTGGTGTTAGTGTACCAGAGCTTGTCAGAACAGCCTGGGCATCAGCATCTACTTTTCGTGGCACTGATATGCGTGGTGGTGCAAATGGTGCTCGTATCCGTCTCGCCCCGCAAAAGGATTGGACAGCGAATAATCCTTCAGAACTTTCAAAAGTGATCAACACGCTTGAGGGTATCCAGAATGACTTTAACAATAACCAATCTGGCGGCAAAAAAGTTTCTCTTGCCGATCTGATTGTTTTGGCTGGCTCTGCCGCTATTGAACAGGCCGCTAAAAATGCCGGGCATGATATTGAAGTGCCATTCGCACCGGGCCGCACTGACGCGACACAGGAAAATACCGATATCAATTCCTTTGCCGTGCTTGAACCAACCGCAGATGGCTTCCGTAATTATTTTAATACGGATAACAAAAGATCACCTGCTGAAATGTTGATCGAGAAAGCATCGCTGATGACCTTGTCGGTTCCTGAGATGACTGTCCTTGTCGGCGGAATGCGCGCACTTGATGCAAATTCAGGACAATCAAACAGTGGCATATTCACAGATCATCCGGGCACATTGACCAATGATTTCTTTATGAATTTGGTTGATATGGAAACTATTTGGGTGAAATCTTCGGATATGATAGGCGTTTATCAGGGACGTGACCGTTCTACTGGAGATCTTAAATGGACGGCGACACCGGTTGACCTTATCTTTGGATCAAACTCGGAATTGCGAGCTGTCGCCGAAGTTTATGCCTATGAAAACGGACAAGAGAAGTTCGTCAATGACTTTGTTGCAGCGTGGAACAAAGTGATGACCCTTGACCGTTTTGACATGAATTAACTTAATGATAAAAGATCACCGTTAATTTGATGACCATAATAATTAAAATGGCGGCATAACATACTTGCCGCCATTTTTGCACTTAATCTCCTCTTTGGGTGGCGCTCTCAACTGGTCAACGCAACACTTTACTTTAATATAGGAATGTACGTCGTCAGGGAAAGTTGTGTTTTTAAGTCATTAGAATAAGAGAGTATACTCCGTATCATGTTTGTCTACAGTTCACAAACTTCCTGATCATATAAAACGTATTTACATCTCGTTGCTGAGAGTCTGCTTTGGGTCGAAAGCAGACACTCAGAAATGGTTGAATTATTGCTATTTAATGCTGATTTTAATTGTCTTATGTTGGTCACATGCCACGATAAGGTTTGACCATTAAATCAGATTTGAACCATCTATTGAGTTGATCATTTGAGACCACCAGCCAAAGCGGACATAAGCAGATTATTTTCAAACGACTATTACGCGATTTATTTGACAAAATTATAGCAGGCCTGTAGCGTTAATAAATAAAAAATATAATTTATCTTAATGCGAAATATGAAATTTTTTATTTCATTATATTAGATGATGAAGGGTTATGGGATTCAGTTGGAAATGGTGAATAAGTCTGCGAAAATTAAAAAAATGTCATTGATCGGTTTATCGATCTTGCTGCTGATATCTGGAAATTTAAACGCCCAAGAAAATGCGCTGATATACAGCAATACAAATCCCCCTGATAATGCGGCCAATGTTTATGGTATTGTGCCAATGATGGAGGAACTTAAAAGTATCATCCCGATGAAACTGGTCCCTGGATCGCAATTATTTGATTCTCGAACCGCTCTTTCTTCAATTGGTGGCGGAATAGCAGGCGCAGGTGAAGTGATATCATCATATAGCCGCAGCGATTTAAAACATGCGGTCATTTTAAACGATTTAATGTATTTAGGCCGCAATGAACTTGTTGTAAATGCAGCCGCAACGGAAACGCTGCTTCGAAACTGCCCCAATTGCATGAAGGACTATGCTGAAAGTAATACATTATTTTTATCCGGTGCCGCCGCCGGGTCATACGGTATGCTTTGTAAAAGTGAAGTTACAAATGTTTCGCAAATGAGCGGGAAAAAATTTAGGGCCGTAAGTGCTAGTCGTCGCTGGGTAAGGGCGCTTGGCGGTATCCCTGTTAGCTTATCCATAAATGATATGGTCGAAGGGTTATCGCGTGGTTTGGTTGACTGTATCGTTGGGCCTATCGCCTGGTTAAAATCATTTCCAATCGCTGATGATGTTAAATTTATATATGCTTATAACGTTGGCGCCTTCAGCTTTGCGACCATGGTTATCAATCGCGGTGTGTGGGATGATTTTAATGCCACACAAAAACACGCTTTATGGAATGCTCAATCCGGCGTTTCTGCAAGAACTGTAGTGCGGTTATATGTGGCCGAAGCAATCCAAGCGAGGATGATTGCCAAAGAAAAAGGCATTCCCATAACCACTGCCGGGCAGGACATTGAGAATTTCTGGCAAGAATTTAAAAAAGATGAAGCCGCGACCGTAAATAAAGTGGCCGGTGACCTCGGGGCGAAGAACCCGAAAGAAATATCGGATAATTTCATTAAAAATATTGAAAAATGGGAAAAAATCATTGCTTCTTCTGGTCTTGCCAATTTGCTAACACTAGAAGAAATAGATGAGGACATCTTACATAGTGCTGAAGTGGAATATGAAGAACTACTGCAAAGCTATATTTATGATAAAATAAATCCGGAAGAACTTTAATCATGAGCAGTGAATTCTATAAAAAACTCGACAGAATTGATCATACAATTGCGCTGATACTTTGTTCCGTTGCGGGGCTTTCAATTGTTGCCATGATGCTTCATATAGTAGCAGGTATATATTCGCGTCATTTATTAGGCCAGCCGCTTGGCGGGGTTACCGAAATAGTTTCTGCTTACGATATGGTTGCGGTGTCGTTCTTATCACTTGCCTATGTTACCCACCAGAAAGCTCATATTTCCGTTGAGCTATTCACTCAAAAATTATCTGAGCAAATGAAACAATTGATTGAGCTAGGAGCGGGCATATTTGTCACAACACTCTCTGTTTGGATTAGTTACGAAACGGCAATAGCGGCCATTCACAGTTATTCGATCAATGAAGTATGGGAATCTGGTGATGGATTTCTAACCGTATGGCCGAGCCGATTTTTTCTGCCCTTCGGCATTGGCGCAATGGCCTTTTCATATGCAGTAGACACGCTTAAACGCGCGGACAGGCTTATAAACCCCTCTCGTTCAGTCGAGGAATTATAAATGGCAGATATTGAAATAGGTTTTGCAGGTA
>JABIPV010000015.1 GCA_018699075.1 Kordiimonadaceae bacterium
GCGGGGGCCGCCTTGGCGTTAAGTGGATGCGGTAATGATGGAGCTTCATCGGCTGTGATCATCCCCGTAAACTTTAATCATGGTGTGGCAAGTGGTGATCCGCTTCAAGACCGGATGATATTATGGACCCGTGTGACGCCGATTGATTTGTCATATGTAGGCGTAGTTGATGTTTCTTGGCAAATATCAACCGACGTGGATTTTTCAAATATTTTAAAAAGCGGTGTGATAACCACTAATCCTGACAGCGACTTTACAGTTAAAGAAGATGTTACAGGACTTATGCCCGGGAGTAAGTATTTTTATCGCTTTAATGTGGGCGATATAAAATCTGTTATCGGTGAAACACAGACACTGAAAAAAGACGGATTAGATCCTGTTCGTCTTGCGGTGGCGTCCTGCTCAAATCATCCGTTTGGTTTTTTTAATGGCTACCGCGCCATTGCTGAAAGTGGTCCGTTTGATGCCGTTCTTCACCTTGGTGATTATATTTATGAATATGGCAATGGCGAAGGTCAGTACGGGGCAGACGTTGGAAAACGGATCGGACGTTTATCTGACCCAGAGCATGAGATTATCACGCTCGACGATTATAGACGTCGTCACGCACTTTATCGCTCAGATGAAGATTTGCAGGAAGTGCATAGAAAATATCCTTTCATTTGTGCATGGGATGATCACGAATTTGCCAATAACTCATATGCAACGGGTGCACTAAATCATAACGAAGGTGAAGGTGATTGGGAACCGAGACGCAGGGCAGGGGCAAAAGCATTTATGGAATGGTTACCTGTGCGTATTAGTGATGAATTACCCACAGTGCGTTCGTTTGATTTTGGCAAACTGGCGACACTTGCCATGCTGGACACGCGGATTGTCGGTAGGGAAAGACCACTTGATTATGATGTTGATGTTGAAGAGGTCGAAGTTGAAGGGCCAAATGGCCCGGAAATGAAGCCAGATTATGACTCCTTTCATAAACGACTAGAAACTGAAGAGAGGTCACTACTTGGATCTCAGCAAGAAGAGTGGCTCGATAAAACCCTCGAAAAATCCAATGCGGACGGTATTCCGTGGCAAATCCTTGGGCAACAAATCATCATGAGCTACCGACCCGAACCCCCTTTATCGACGGTCTTTACGCCAGAAGAAATAAAAAATTTCTCAGATGGGGAACAGCAAAGCATGTATGTGGCAGAAAACCACGGCGGATTTTTTAATCCTGACGCATGGGACGGGTATCAACCGGCACGTCGCCGCGTTTTTAATATGCTTGAAAAACATGGCGGAAACCCGATCGTTCTCACGGGGGATACTCACTGTGCATGGGCGATGTCGCTCACTGATAAAATGGGTGGCAAACATTACGGTGCTGAGTTCGCAGTACAGGGGATCACTTCGCCGGGTCGTGGCGACAGAATTGGCAGGGTAGAACAAGTTGAGCAATGTTATTATGATCATATGGATCACATGGCCTTCGCCAATATTTTAGGCAGAGGGTTCATGACGCTCGACATTAATGAAGACGATACAACAGCCCATTGGCATTTCGTTTCAACGGTTGAAAGTAAAGAATTTGATTTATCCTTAAGAAAATCATTGAAATATAAATTAGGTGACTGTGCAGACGGTAAAGTCACCTTAGAAGATGTAACCGCCACCTAAATATGAGCGAAGACCAACAGGATCTAAAATTATTAAGGGGACAGTTTACTTAATTGACATTTGTTTGTTTTCTTGTATTCTCATTTTATGGCGAGAATGGCAAGATTAGTGATACCGGGGCTTCCCCATCATGTAACCCAGCGCGGTGTGCGTCGGATTAAAGTCTTTACTCATAAAACTGATTCCGCCACTTACCTCGATATGATGAAAGAAAGTTGTGCCAAAGCTGGTACTACAATACTCGCTTACTGCCTAATGCCTAATCATGTTCATTTCGTTATGGTGCCAAGCCATGAAGATGGGTTGCGCGCGGCACTTGCTGATACTCACCGACGATATACGCGTATGGTGAACCTTCGCGAAGAATGCAGAGGGCATTTGTGGCAAGAACGCTTCCATTCCTTTGTTATGGATGAAAGTTATTTATTATCTTGTGTAAAATATGTGGAGCTAAACCCCGTTCGAGCAGGGCTTGTGGAACAGCCTAAAAATTGGCTTTGGTCGAGTGCACGGGCGCATTTAACGAGTAAGGATGATGGTCTTGTAAAAGTAAAACCTATGCTTGAATTAGTGCCTAATTGGCAACAATTTCTTGATAGTGGTATGCCTAAAAACCATTTAGAGCAAATTTATAAACATAAGCTAACTGGGCGGCCTCTTGGCCCAGATAATTGGATAAAAAAATTAGAAGCCCAATCGGGCCGCAAATTGGTTAAAAATAAACCAGGCCCAAAAGTAAAGATCAAGAGTTGATAAAAGTGTTTATGTAA
>JABIPV010000013.1 GCA_018699075.1 Kordiimonadaceae bacterium
CCGCTTGTTTCTTTATCTATTCGGTGGACTATGCCAGGACGTTTAACACCGTTAATACCGGATAAGCTGTCTCCACAATGGTGAATAAGGGCATTCACCAGTGTACCGCTATAATTTCCAGGGGCAGGATGAACAACCATACCAACAGGTTTATAAATGACGATCAAATGGTCGTCTTCATAATATACATCAAGTGGAATGTCTTCACCTTCAGGAATAGGTTCAATGATGTCGGGAATATGCAAAATATATTCCTCGCCCTCTTTTACTTTATAAGAAGGGTTATCCATTTTCTTGCCAGATTCATTATCGTTTTTTTTCAGAAACACTTGACCTTCGACCATCAGGCTTTTAAGACGGGAACGACTAATGTCCGGCAATTTATTACTGAGGAACTTGTCAAGGCGCAGGCCCATGTCCTCTTCTTCAGCAATTGCTTCATATATTTTAGGTGTTTCAAAAGTCATGACCGAAGAACCAATGCCAAAAAATTATCGTTTACTCAAGGGAATAGTGATTACCCTTGGTGTTTTAATTGTTGTGATGGTCTTTGTTATCATCATTGCATCCGTTATTAAATATAATGAACAAAAATCCGCAGAAGCGGCTCTTGTCGAAAAATACCAAACCAACCAAACTGTCGCCGTTAAAGTTACAAAGCCATTTGAAATAAGTTTAAAACTCGAAGATGGGCAGAAAATTATTTCAACATCCAGTAGTGATGAAGGTATTATGGTTACCATTGGTCAAAATGGAAATGCTCAGAAAATTTTGCTAATTGATTATAGTGGCAAAATCACGGGCACCATCAACGTTAATTAATCTTCATTTACTGGCAATGAAAATTTAACTAATCCCTTCATCTTATTTGGGTCAATCGGCTTACCACGTCTTAAAATACTAATGCGTCCTGCTCTGGCAAGAGATTTCGCTTGTTGTTTTACCGCAAGCAAATATTTTCGCCACACATCATCAGGATCCGATGCTTTCGCGCGATCCCCTGCAATCTGAATAGCAATATCATTTGGGCTCACAATGGCACCGCTTTCTACAGCAGCCATTATATAAAGTCTCACAGGATCTTCCTGAATTTCGTCTTCATCAATATTTTCATTTTCATCAGTCATGGGTGCCATCTAACATGGTTTCTTAAAAGAAGCTATATATTTCAGATATTTTAGGAATTATAGTATGACTTAGTTAAAATAAGAAAGGCACGTATGTCACTTATATATCTTCCGTGGGGAATATTAATTGGTCTGATCATGGCAGCTCCTTTAGGTCCTGTGAACGTCATTTGTTTAAGAAGGGCAATTACAAGGGGGCCCATGAACGGTTTTGTGGTCGGCTTGGGTGCGGCTGTAGGTGACGCTATTTTCGGTACGATGGCTGCTTTTGGTCTTGTATCGGTCACAACTTTATTAGATGTCTTTGATGGCTGGGTTGAAATTGCTGGTGGATTAGCTTTAGTTGCTATTGGCATAAACCTCTGGTTCAGTCATCCTAGTTTTGAAACGGTGAAAGATACGTACAAAGATCGTTTTAAAGCTGCTTTTGGTACTTTTTTACTCACGATAACCAACCCAATGACTGTTCTTGGTTTTGTTGCCCTTTTTGTTGGGCTTGGATTAAATGAACTGGGGCAAAATTATTTTAACGCTGTGATTATTTCAACGGGTATAATTATTGGCTCTGTGTCTTGGTGGGCGGTTTTATCTGTTGGTGCGTCAAAATTATCAAAAAAACTAAACAACCGTCATCTTATGATTATTAATAGGATATCCGCAGTGCTTATTTTTTCATTTGGCATTGTTGCTCTTTCAAAAAACCTTTTCTTATAAGGTCATTTTCCCCGTCGCAATAAAAGGACCATTCTTGAAATTTGGTTTATTATATAAATATCGCGTGCCATCCGGATGAGTGATATTTCCCCCTGCAGCATTTAATACGGCGTGCCCCGCTGCAGTATCCCATTCCATGGTAGGGCCAAATCGTGGATAAAAATCTGCTTTACCTTCTGCTAAAAGGCAAAATTTCAGTGAACTACCGATCGATAAGATATCTTTGACATTATATTTTTCGAGTAACTCATTGGTTTCATCGTCTCTATGGGATTTACTCGCAACCGCAGCAATACCTGAAGATGGCACATCACGAACATTTATAACCTTTTCATCACCAAGAGTAATTAAATCAGTTACTTGTTGTAGCGTACATATTTTAGGGTTCTTGGCGGTATATAAAGTTGCTAGGGCAGGTGCATAAACTATACCAAATGTCGGGATGCCATTTTCTATTAGTGCGATGTTAACGGTAAACTCTTTTCGCCGAGCAATGAATTCTTTGGTTCCATCAAGCGGATCAACTAACCAAAAAATATTATCTACATTTGGGATATTTCCAGCACTGGCACTTTCTTCAGCAACAATAGGTATATGGGGAGCAATATTTTTAAGATCACGTAGGATAATTTTCTCTGCGGCTTCATCGGCAATAGTAACGGGTGATTTATCTTCTTTATAACTTACCTTAAAACCATGAGAATGAATTTCCATGATTTTCTTACCTGCCTCAAGTGCTGTTTGGCGTAAAATCTCACAATATTTGTTATAATTCATACGTGTCATACTTATTTTATCGCTTTGATTTAAATAGTCTTAATATATGGGTTGTCGTTTTGATTGTTATTTGTATTATATAAAATAGTTTTATTATCTCGCAAGAAAGAAAGTTATTTTATGAATGAATCAGATTTCGCCGCTTTATTATGTTCAAGACTTTGTCATGATCTCATCAGTCCTGTTGGGGCGATTTCGAACGGCATCGAAATATTAAGCGACGAAGGTGATGAAGCCATGCGTTTGGAAGTGATGAAGCTTTTGGAATTAAGTGCAAGCCAAACTTCCAATAGATTGAAATTTTACAGGCTGGCCTTTGGTGCTGCTGGGGGGATGGGCTCAGTTGTTCCGATTCGAGATGTTAATGCGGCAGCAAAATCATTATTTGAAAATTCACTTATAAACCTAGTATGGAATTCTGACTTTGCACAGGAACAACAGGTAAGGCTTGAGCGGCCCGCGTTCTTTCAACGGCAACTGTTTCAGTTGTGTTGCCATTTGGCAAAACTTCCGAGCGCGTAACTGTTGCTTGAATAGCGCGTTCTAAAGGCTGTTCAAGGGGAATAATTTCTTGTGGCTTTATTTGGGCTTCTGCTAATAGCGGAGTTGTTTTTTCAACTGCAACAGGCGCAGATGTTTTTTCCACATTATTTGACTGTCCATCAGCCAGTTTATTTTCAGAACTTATTTCTCCACCATTTTGGCTTAAACCATTCTGATCAATTGGTTTATTATGTGGCTTTTGAGGCTGAACAACACTTTGATTTTGTGAAATTTCTTTTGCCAATTTATCTTGAATAACATTTTCTTGAGCAGGCTCAATTTGAGTAACTTTTATTTCATTTTGAGCTGTGTTAACGGGTGTGTTTTTATCAATATTTTCACTGTTAATTTCTGGGGCCACTGGGGTAGTCGTTAATATACTGTTCGTTTGTGTTTCTACCTGTTGAGTTGAAACATTAGCATTCAAAATATTAGGTGTTGTTGGCCCAGAATTAATGTTTTGTTGTAAAACTGATTCAGGAGGAAGTGTGTCTTTTACTTCCGGAGCTAGATTTCCATTCATATGTGAATTTGTTGTTGGTATTTGCTGCGGTAAATTATTAACAGCTAATAATTCTTTATTTATTAAAGCAACTTCTTGAGAAGGATTTTCAGTTTTATTCTCTGCTATCACAGGTTGAGACGAATTAGCTTTATTATCAGAAACTTGAGAAGGAATTTCCTTCACTTTATTATCTGGCCTGCCTTCAACTGAAACAGGTTGTGAATTACCCGATTGTTCTTGATTTTTTTCACTATGATAGTTTGGTTTTGTAGAAGCATCATTATTACGATTTAGATCATCACTGGTATTATGACGGTCTAAATGTTCAGTGAATGACTTGGATGTTTTATAATCATCTTTATTTTCGGATATATAAGAGCGACTATCGGTGTTATCCGCTTTCGCAGTTGACGTATCAGGTTTACTGAAACGATCAACTGCATTCGCCGATGCCGGTAGCTCTTTAAATAATATGTCAACGCCTGTTGTCATTTTATGTTTTATCCCAAATTGTTTTACTCGGTTCAATTAATGCAAAAAGCAGGCCAGTTATTCGATATTAAATAATATATTGATAATAAAGGATTTTTTTCATACAAATTTTTATGATTTCACTTGAAGGCAAATAATACCTGCGGCGTATTTACCTGATTTACCTATTTTGCCCAGCTTTAAAATCAACATGTATTTAGCTTTAATTTAAGGGTTAATGAAAACTGGCCCCAACCTTGCATATAACACAAGGCATAAAGAGTTAATGATGAATTCACAAAATGAAGTATTCATATGTAATATTAAGAATTTATCATACTTATTAATAGGTTAGGTTGTTATGAAATTTAGAAACGCTAATGATAAAAACTTAAACACGGTTGCCAAGGAAGTAGGTTACTTATGTAATATATTCCTTTTTGGGCAACAGTTGCCTATTAAATTGATCGACAAAAACTTGATTGGAGAGCTGTAAAATGACAATTAGTTCCATCATCAATAATTCACTTACCGGACTTTATACAAGTCAAGCGGCACTCAAAACGATTACCGACAACGTGTCTAACGTAAATACACCGGGTTATGCCCGTAAAGTTGTTCGCCTTAATCCCAAAATTACTGGTTCTGAGGGCGCAGGTGTTGAAATTTCAAGTATTGAGCGGGTCGTTGATAAGTTTCTGGTTAGGGCCACATACGAAGCACAGGGAGATGCCTCGCGTTATGAACTTGAAAATAGTTTTCACTCACGTATTCAAGCCTTGCTTGGTCGTCCGGATGTAAATGGTTCATTAAGCGGTAAGATAAACGACGTCTTTGATTCTATGTCGGAATTAGCGTTAAATCCATTATCTACTATTTTAAAAGAATCTACGGTTTCAAGGTTAAATGCATTTGGCGATGAAATTGGAATGTTAGCAGAAAATATTCAGGACTTACGTTTGGATGCCAGTACTCAAATTTCTGAAACGGTGACTAAAATAAATAGCCTACTCAAAAGAATTGATTTTCTGAATCCATTGATCGTGAAAGAAACAGTAAGTACTGGAAATGCAGGATCTCTTCTTGAGCAACGTTCCCAAGCTTTAAGTGATTTGTCCGAACTTATTGATATTAATATCGTTGATACGGGTAATAACAAGATCGATATAAGTACAAAATCAGGTGTCAATTTATTGGGTGCTGTAAGACGCGAATTACAATATAATGCACCAGGTATAGTGTCTTCGTCCACTCCTTTTCCGCCTATAATGATATATAATGTTGACCCTACGACCGGGAATTTATCGACGACGGGCCTCGCCCTTGATGGAAATGTAGACTCTGGTGAATTGTTCGGTCTTATGAATATGCGCGACATTGAACTTGTATCTATGTCAGAAGAATTAGGTTCTTTAGCCAGTAGTATGATGAACGAACTAAATAGAGTTCATAATGAAAATACAGCGGCTCCTGCACCAAATAGTCTCACTGGTACAAATTCCGGAATTCTGGCAACGGATCCCCATCATTTCACTGGGCAAAGTACATTTGCCGTAACAGCAAGTAATGGAGATTTAGTCAATAGCGTAACGATTGATTTTGGCGTTACCGGGCCGGACTTTTCTGATGTTATTACGGCTGTAAATGCTGGCTTAGGAGGGGACGGTACGCTTTCCCTAAATAACGGAGTGCTGTCTTTAACGGCCGCTGTAGGCACTAATGGAGTTTCCATTTCACAAGTGGCAGGTGCCGAGAGTGATCGAACCGGTCAAGGTTTTTCACAGTTTTTCGGAATGAATGATCTTATTGATGCGCGCTCCACGGGTAAATATCAAACGGGTATTATTGGAACGGATAATCATGAATTCGCTGGCGGCACAACCACATTCATAGAAATAAAAGGTGAGGGCGGTATTAGCCTTGCGGGTTATTCTCTCAATATGGTCGCTGGTCAATCTTTCAATGATATATTGACAGATTTAAATGCCAGTTCCTTGGCGGCATATACAACATTTTCTATTAACGGCAATGGTGAACTTATAACGACACCAACCGCCGGTAATAACTTTGTAAATGTACATGTAAAGTCTGATACGGCTGTTCGCGGTACAACCGGGCAGGCGTTTTCAGAATTTTTTGGTCTTGGAAACAGATATACCATTGATGCCGCGTTTGATTTTCAAGTGGTTCAAAGAATTCAAGATGATGTAAATCTTCTTTCTCTTGCCAAATTTGATGATACCGTGGCTATCGGTGCAACTGCGATCAGTTTTGGCGATCAAAGAGGCGGTATAGCCTTGCAAGAACTCGAAAATTTAAAAGTGAGTATTGATAAAGCAGGTGGCTTGAACGCTTTTAATAGTACATTAGGTCAGTACGCCGCGGCGGTACTTGCGGATTTCGGTTTCAGAGCGAAGATCGCTGAAGGGTTTGGGGAAGACAGTAAAACTTTGCTCGGTGAATTAAATCAAAGAACAACAAGTATTTCTGGTGTAAATATTGATGAGGAATTGAGCAATATGATTATTTTCCAAAATGCATATAGTTCGTCTGCAAGGATGTTATCCGTAGCGCAAGAATTATTCGATGAAATACTAGGTATTGTATAAATAAATAACAACAGGATTGAACGATGACACGTGTATCAAGTTATGGCCAACAGCAAGTAATGCTCAACAGTTTGCTTACTAATCAATCAAATTTATTTGAAGATCAGAAGCAGGTCGCCTCTGGTAAAGTCCATGATACTTATAAGGACTTTACGGGTGAGGTAAGTACTTTACTCGGCTCAAAAAATATTTTAAATCGAACGGTTAGCTATATTGGTGCGGCAACACATGTGAAACGTAATCTTGATGTTAATGATTTGCAATTGACCAATCTTATTGGAAAAGCAGAAGATATTCGTCATGCAGTTCTAGAAACCATCGCTCAAGATAAGACATTTGTATTAATGGATACGGTTGAGGAAGCGTTTAGTTCAATGATAGCGTCATTAAATACAGACATTGGCGGTGTACATATATTCAGCGGTGGACGTACAGATGTTAAACCAATAGTTGGTAATAATTTAAGCGATTTGGTCGCGGCAGCATCAGCGTCGGATATGTTCCAAAATGATCAACGAAAAGCTGTGGCAAAAATAGGTCAGAATACTAATCTGGAATATAGTTTACTCGCCGATGGCGTTGCAGGAAATATTTTTGCAGCGATTAAGAATATCGGCGACTTTGATAGCGGTACACCTATCCTGGGCGACATTACACCGGCACAGCTGGCATTTCTTGAAAGTCAATTGGTTGTACTTGATAGTGCAATTGAAGATTTAAGGATTGTTAATTCCGAAAATGGAATGAGATATGGTCGGGCTGATGATCTTCTAACGGAACATGAAGACCGTGAGACATTTATGCTTAATTTTATTTCAGATATTGAAGATGTGAATATGGCTGAAGCGATCACCCGTGTAAATAATGACCAGATCGCATTGGATGTATCTTATAAATTGACGGGTGAACTTTCACGGATGTCATTACTTAATTTTATTTAATTTAATCCTTAATCACTTGATGTTTCCGTAAAAGAGTATTATTTGACGGACATGAGCAATGATCAAACACAAATAGAGCTTAATAGCTTAGGCCTCGCCAAAAGCCCCGCTGATACGCGCGTCGTTGTCGCCATGTCAGGCGGTGTTGATAGTTCTGTGGTTGCGGCACTGCTTAAGGACCAAGGTTATGATGTCGTTGGAATTACGTTGCAGCTTTATGATCATGGGATAGCTGTACAGAAAAAAGGTGCGTGCTGTGCAGGACAAGATATTCATGATGCCAGACGGGTCTCTGAAGCCATTGGCATTCCCCATTACGTTCTGGATTATGAAAGCCGTTTTAAAGATAGCGTAATGGAAGATTTCGCCGACAGTTATATTCGCGGCGAAACGCCGATCCCCTGCGTGCGCTGTAACCAAGAAGTGAAATTTAAAGATTTGCTGATCACTGCAAAAGATTTAAACGCAGATTTGATGGCAACAGGACATTATGTACAACGTTCTGCTGATGCAGAAATGTTGAAGGCTGTGGATGAAAGCAAAGACCAAAGTTACTTTCTATTTGCTACTGATCAGGAACAGCTTGATTTTTTACGCTTTCCTTTGGGCGGTATGGTCAAAGACGATGTGCGAATGCTCGCCGAAAAATATGGATTAAGCGTCGCTGATAAACCGGATAGTCAGGATATTTGTTTTGTGCCTACGGGCGGTTATGCAGATGTGATTGAGCGTTTGCGGCCGGGTGCTGGGGAACCGGGTGATATTGTTGATATGGATGGAAACATTTTGGGTCAACATAAAGGAATTATATATTACACTATCGGCCAGCGTCGCGGTATCGGCATCGGAGGAGGCGATCCTCTATATGTAATAAAACTTGTTCCTGATGCTAAACAAATCGTTGTTGGACCTAAAGCAGCTTTGGAAATATCAAAAGTTCATATTAAAGAACTCAATTGGTTAGGCGAAGAAGGCATATCTAATGAAGGTGAAAAAATTCAAGTAAAAGTACGTTCAACAAGTAGTGCAACAGGCGCAACATTGTTCGGCGGGGAAGATAAGAATACAGCCTACTTTATTTTGGATAACCCTGAATATGGAGTAGCGGCAGGGCAGGCAGCAGTATTTTATGACGCTGAACGTTTGCTCGGCGGTGGGTGGATCACTAAGGCAATATCATCATTTGATGCATAAAATAACGTTCAAGTTTATTTATCTATTTACAGTCAAATGACAATTCTCTATAAGATGCGCAAATCGGCACTTTTCAAGAGTCGATTTTATATTTTGGAGCGGCGGGGTAGCTCAGCTGGTTAGAGCAGCGGAATCATAATCCGCGTGTCGGGGGTTCAAGTCCCTCTCCCGCTACCAAAATACATTGATATTAAAGGGTCTTTCGACTTTGATACCACTATATTCACAGTTAAATATGATGCGCAGGACAACATTGTCAACCAGGGCGCTTTCGCCGCAATGAACTCTGGTCTTGAGTTTATTTGCGCTGGCGATGTGGTCAATCTGGTTGGTGTAGAATGGGGAGATCTCGTCTTCTCTAATAATTGCACCCATAATAAATACCAGTCCACTATAGTCGATCTTAGAATTGATGATAGCCTCACCATTTTAAAGTCAGACATAATATCGCAACGAGGATAATAGCAAGTTTTATGAGATTATTGACCCACATATTCAACTATTGTAAGTTCATGATTACTCAGAAAGAACGTTAAGGGGTGAATAACATTGACAATACCATGTCTTTTTGAGTGTTGTATAAAGGTATTTATAAGAACTGAAAATTGGAGAGCATGTATATTTAATTGATTAAACTAGCCAACATTATTATAGGTGAACACTTATTCAATTAATGTTATTCTTAAAAAAGTAAATTTTTAGAAAAATTAATTTATGTATATCTATATATATCTAGCCTGTTATAGAATACAAAAACTAAGCAGGGGTGAGTTATAAAAAAGTTAGCAAAATTTAGAATTAATTTGTGTGTGAGCAGATACCTTACGGTTATGGTTATGAATTTAGCATTCACAATATCTCTTGTACTTGGAGCATCTGCACAAGATAATATAAACACACAACCTTCCTATACGGTAATATTTAAAGAAAAAGTGGCACAAGCTGTTCAAAACCACCCTCAAGCGTCGGCAGCAATTGCTGCACGTGATAGTGAAAAGTTTCGCCAACGTGAAGCAAGAGCGGGTCTTTATCCTACGCTTGATATGGATTTTTCAGGCAGGTACCGTATGTCTGAAAGCTTTGAAGATCGTTTCGATAATATTGTCGAACGCAGTAGACGTAAATCGTCCGCTTATGCGTCGCTTATTGGTCGCCAACTTCTTTATGATAGTGGTCAAACATCAAGCCGGATTGATAGTGCGAAACATGCATTTTCGGCTGCCCACGGTGAATATTCATTGACCGCATCGGCGATTGCATTATTAGCGGTAGAAGTTCATTTCGACGTTCTCTTTCAAACTGAGCGCAATCAACTTCACGATCGTATAATCTCCGATCACAATGAAATGCTTGAAAAGGTAAAGCTACGTTTTGAAAGTGGACGTGGCTTAAGCCGTGATGTCGCTCTTTTAGAAGCGCGTGTAGCCCTTGCTGAAGCGGATCGTTCTTATGCGAAGAAAGATTATTTTACCATGATCAGCGAATATGAAAAAGTTTATGGTTTTAAAGCTGAAAACTTGCAAATCCCAATGCTAAGCCATGTTTTGCCAAAATCAATGAACGAAGCTTTGGAAATAGGATTTGTGAATAGCCAATCTATTTCCGTAGCGTCCGCGCAATCGCTTTCGGCGAAAAGCAGTGTAAATGCTGAAAAAGCGGACCTATTACCGCATCTTTCCGTGGAACTTGCAGCGACAAAATATGATGTAGATCGGTTTAATCCTGATTATGATGTCACAGGTCGTTTGGTTTTAAATTATAACCTTTATAGCGGAGGTGCCACCACAGCACGCATTTCACGTTCCATGCGTGATTATGATAGGGCCCGTCATCAAGAAGACGAGGCCCGCCGTCAATTGGACCGAGATATTAAAGTAGCCTTTCAAGACATGAATTTGCAACAAGAACGCGTTGATGCCTTGGAAAAAGCGACAAGTGCTAGCAAAAGAAATAGTGACCAGCTCTTAGTGCAATTTGAAGCCACAGGGGGAAGTTTACTTTCATTACTTGAGGCCAAAAAAGATTATTACTCAGCATTAGAACAACATCTATCAGCGGTGTCAGAGCAGAATATATTAAGTTATAGACTACTTGACGTAATGGGCACATTATTGCAAACGCTTAACGTGCGTTTAGATACGGATTTAAGATGATATCTGAACAAAAAGGTGACTTAACCTCAATATTTCAAAAGCACTGGTTTTGGAGTGCTTTC
>JABIPV010000012.1 GCA_018699075.1 Kordiimonadaceae bacterium
TGCTGCGGTATCCGCTTCTTTCAATGCACCTATCGCCGGTGTATTTTTCGCCATGGAAGTAATTTTGGGACATTATGCACTTCATGCATTTGCACCGATTGTTATTTCGTCCATTACAGCCGCGATCATATCACGAATACATTTTGGTGATTTTCCGGCATTTATTATACCCGATTTTAATATTGTTAGTTTTTTTGAATTTCCTGCTTTTTTACTGCTTGGTGCTGTCAGTGCCATGGTGACCATTATCTTTATCAAATCAATTTTCTTCACCAGCGATATTGCGGAAAAAATTCCGGTGCCTACTTGGCTTCGTCCTCCTATAGGGGGATTAGCCGTTGGATTAATCGCAATTTTCTGTCCTTATATTTTAGGCGCAGGTTATGGTACCACGGACGCAGCCTTAAACAGCTTAATTTCACTTGATTTATTGATCATACTAATTGTCGCAAAAATTGCGGCCACATCTATTAGTCTCGCCTTTGGTTATGGCGCTGGAATTTTTAGCCCTTCAATTTTACTAGGGGCCTTGGTCGGCAGTACATTTGGTTATATTGCCACTTTGGCTTTCCCTGATCTTGCCAGTAATTATGGCCTTTATGCTATCGTCGGAATGGGGGCTGTTTCTTCTGCCGTGCTTGGTGCACCTATCTCTACAATATTGATCATTTTTGAACTTACGGGCGATTATCAAATTACCTTGGCGCTAATGTCTGCTGTGGTGGTATCAAATATGATCACTACCCATCATTTAAATGCGTCGTCATTTTTTCATATGCAGCTAAAAAGAAGAGGGCGCGACCTTGAGGGTAGTAGAGCTAAAAACTTAAGCCGTCAGGTAACAGTTAAAAAATTAATGACACAGAATTTTGCCACCGTAGGTTCCGACACTGATATCGAAAGAATAAAAGAACTTATCATTAACTTAAAATATAATAACTTGTTTGTTCTGGATAATGATTTTCAAATTAAAGGCATTATCACCCTCAATGAACTTAGAGACGGATACCAATCAGAAGAAGCCGATGAAAATATCACAGCCAAAGATATTTGCCGAAAACAGTCTTTTCATCTTCTCCCCTCGGATACACTGGAACATGCTATTTATTTATTCGAACAATCCGGTGAAGAGAGCATCGCCATCGTTTCAGAGGTTGACCAAAGCCAGATTACTGGCGTTTTATCACAAAGAAACTTACTCCGAGCCTATAATAAAATTTTAATCGAAGCGGAAGAAATTTAATAATAAAATTATTGCTGAATTTCACCTGTTATTTCTAATCATTTACGCTATATATGTGACATGTCTGACCCGTTTGATCTTGAAAATTTACCTGAAGCAACTTCTGTTCAAGAAAGTGTGCAAAATACTGTTCCTCCCTTTTATATTGAGGGACTAAATCCCCCACAACTGGAAGCCATTCAACATATTGATGGACCAATGTTGGTACTCGCCGGGGCGGGGACCGGGAAAACCCGTGTATTAACCACAAGACTGGCTCATATTCTGGCAACCGGGCGCGCTTATCCCAACCAAATTCTGGCGGTAACATTCACCAATAAAGCGGCTATGGAAATGAAAGAACGGGTCGGTGCCATAATTGGTGATGCCGTTGAAAATATGTTCTGGCTTGGCACGTTCCATTCTATCTGTGTGAAGATCCTTCGTCGTCATGCTGACCTTGCGGGATTAAGTCCTAATTTCACTATTTTAGATCAGGATGATCAAATTCGCCTGCTTAAACAATTGATCAGAGCCGATGATATTGATGAAAAAAGGTATCCGCCAAGAATGCTTGCGGGCATAATAGATAGCTGGAAAAACAAAGGTCTTCTTCCATCGCAAGTTCCTGAAGTTGATAAAAATCATTATGCCGAAGGAAAAGGCATCAAACTTTATGCTGCTTATCAAGCACGCCTTAAAGTACTGAACGCAGCCGACTTTGGTGATTTGATATTGCTCTGCGTTAATTTATTTCAAAATCATCCCCATATTTTAAACGAATATCAGAACCGTTTTCGCTATATTTTAATCGACGAATATCAAGACACCAATGTATCACAATATTTATGGCTAAGACTTCTTGCTATGGGCCATAAAAACATTTGTTGTGTCGGCGATGATGACCAATCAATTTACGGCTGGCGCGGTGCAGAAGTTGGTAATATCCTTAGATTTGAAAAGGATTTCGAAGGGGCTAAAGTTGTTCGTCTTGAGCAAAACTATCGTTCCACCTTTCATATTCTAGGCGCGGCTAGTGGTCTAATTGATAGCAATCAGGATCGACTTGGAAAAACCCTCTGGACAGCAAAAGAAGGCGGCGAAAAAGTAAATATAAATGCCGTGTGGGATGGCCGAGCCGAAGCAAGAGCCATCGGCGAGATTGTAGAAGACTTGCAAAGAAAAAAACAGCCGCTCAATGAAATGGCTATTCTCGTGCGCGCAGGATTTCAAACCCGTGAATTTGAAGAAACTTTTTTAACCCTTGATGTGCCTTATAAAATTGTCGGCGGCATTCGTTTTTATGAACGTTCGGAAATTAGGGACGCTATGGCTTACCTTCGGGTGCTTAATAACCCTGGTGATGACTTAGCTTTTGAACGGATCATCAATGTCCCTAAAAGAGGCATAGGCGACGCAACCGTTTCCAAATTACAGCGCATAGCCCGTGATGGGCGTGTGTCATTAATGCAAGCGTCGCGGGACATTGTCGAAACAGAAGAATTAAGTAAAAAAGCAAGGGGATCGCTTTCATTACTCATTCAAAGTTTTGATAAATGGCGGGCTTTAACTAATGACATAAGCCATCTTGATCTCATGGACACAATTTTGGAAGAAAGCGGATATTACGATAAATGGCGCAATGATAAATCTCCCGATGCCCCCGGAAAGTTAGAAAACCTCTCTGAACTTATCCGCGGCATGGAAGCCTACGAAGATCTGCCGGAATTCCTTGAACATGTGTCACTGGTAATGGAAAATACGTCCGCCAACAGAGCAGACAGCCTTAGCATCATGACGTTGCATGGCTCCAAAGGATTAGAATTTGATACCATCTTCCTCCCTGGCTGGGAAGAAGAACTATTTCCAAGCAAAAAATCGATCGATGAACATGGTCAACGCGGCCTTGAAGAAGAACGCCGCCTCGCCTATGTAGGTATTACCCGTGCAAGGGTGCGCGCGCACATTTTTTATGCCGCTACCCGTTATATGTTCGGTAATTACACCAGCCCCATTCCTTCACGTTTTATCGCAGAACTGCCAGATGAGCATGTAGAACGTCACGGTCAACAGGGCCTCGGAAATAACGGGCCAAATAATAGTGGACAGAGCGATTTTGATAATTCCTTCAATACATCAACTAACCTTGGCTTTAATTTTGGTGAAGGACGCGAAAAGTATCAACTTGATCGTTCAACCGCAAAAAAACGCCCTTCAAGTGGCCGACGCACCAGCCAAAAAATCGTGACATCTGAATATGCCATCGGTGATAGAGTATTCCATGATAAATTTGGCTACGGTGAAGTTACCTCTATTGAAGGCAATAAGTTGGTGATTGATTTTGAAATGGGATCATCAAGAAAAGTCATGGAAAGCTTCATTAAATCTGCTTAAAGGTTTTCTAGGTAAAATTGAAATTTAATTTAGCAAAACATTATTTCTCTTATCAGTAATTACATTATTTCCAAGCGACCGCTTTCGGCCAAAAGCGGATATTACTTAACGGAAAAAAGTTGTAACCAAACCGCGACTTAAAATGCACGTTTCTTGGTATTGCTGACTTATTGATTTATGGTTTATTTTGTAAATATATGCTTTACATGATTACGGTGCAGTAGAATTTGCTCTGGTAGTATATTTTTATCTTTATAAACTCTCGTTAAAATTAAAGCGCCTTCAATTATTACGGTGAGCGCATTTGCTAATTTCGCCAAATCAATATTCACATCAGGCGGATAAATATCAGCAATTTCTTGTAATCGATCAGAAAACATTTCTCGCCAACTCTCTAAGCCCATTTTATTCAATTCAGAAACACGGCTTATATAACTTTGATGTGCATAACAAATCGAGGCAATAATGCAGCCGGGATTGGTTGAAGGTAATTCGCCCATTTCTTCCGCAAGCAATTTTAAAAATAAGAGATAACGTTGAA
>JABIPV010000011.1 GCA_018699075.1 Kordiimonadaceae bacterium
AAAATATGACATTGCCATTACAAATGGGTTTATAGCACCGCCTTGATTATAACCTTTGGCATCCCACGCAAATTTGCGCGATGACGTCCAAGCAAAATCACGAACATTTTCCGCTTTAAAGTGCCAGCTTTTACTTTCTGACGTTCCCTCTTTTTCATTTTCAAGTGCTTCTTCTGGGGTAACAATAAGAACGGGTCGTTCTGCCGTTTTGGCTTGCTCTAAGCGGTCCTGTTGCCGTTGTGTTAGAACATCATCAGGATTTTGAAGAATACCTGTTGCCCCCATTATATAATCAGCAGGCACTGTTATCGTCACATCAAAGTCACCAAATTCCTGCGTGAACTCACCCGCGCCTAAAAATTCTTTCGCGGTCCATGCTTCATAATCGGTGTAGGCGCTCATGCGCGGGTACCACTGCGCTATTGCATAAACATACCCGCCGCCTTCTATTTCATCATTGGGGAAATTCTCATATCCGCCGCGACCGCCCATAAGGTTGGAATCTATGACGTTAAAGGCGTAATCAACGCCAAACTGATAGCTGCTGCCGGATTTTAACGGGGTAGGAAGATCAACACGCATTTTTGTGCCAACCACTGTGAACTTTAAATTGCCACCATTCGCATCTGTGACAGAATTAATTTCAAAGCCAAAAGGCTGATCTTCCTGTAATTGCTGTGTCCGTAGTTGGGCAAGGCTTAGACGAGGCGCGGCGTTATCAAAACCCTTTACACATAGAGGACTAGTGCTAAAGGTCGCTGTCCTAAGTTCCATACTGTCTTTATTAAAGCGGTTCTGATCAAGTTGAACCCATAAAAAGCGTAGTGTGTCTGGCGAGTTATTATGATATGTGATGTCCACTTCGCCAGTTATCCGGCGCAGGTCTTCATCAAGGGTGGCATTAATCACATAATCGGCGCGCTGCTGCCAATATTCATGTCCCGGCTCACCGCCAGCGGTTCTATATGTATTGGCCGTCGGCAAAATTTCGTCGAGCTGGCGAAATTTATCAACATAATCGCCTTTGGTTTGCTGAACTTGTGCTGATGCAGCCGCTATTATGGATAAGCATAATGCGGCTACGGCTATAATTTTACGAAACATGAGCAGGTTCTCCCCTGATTAATTCTCTTCTTCATCCTTTTCGGTTTTAAGCTCGGTTTTAATATCATGCATGATATCACGGCGCTTAAGACCTTTGCGATCAGGGTTTTTGAAAGTTTCAATACGTGAAGGGATGATGCGGCGTGGATAATGGTTATTTTCAACATCAACATCCGCTGTTTCCCAGCGTGGATCAACAACAACTTGTGCAAGCTCCTTATCAAGAACAAGAAGCTTTTTCACTGAGTTATAACTACGGCGCCAGATTTCAGCAGGGATATTGTAATTTTCCTTTGATCCATCTGTATAAGTAAGCTCAAGAAGGATCGGCATCACAAGCCCGCCTTTATTGGAAAATTCAAGAACATAGTAATTCTTGTCTTCTTCCACGGCGCGAGTGAAGGTTGCTTTTTCCACATCGTCCAGACCATTTAAGAAATCAAAATATGAATTGCGTTCTTTATTAGTCACTGTGAACTGGTCATTTTCATCATGGAAATCACGCACGTCAGGATTACGGTCAACCCATGACATCATACCTTCTTCTTGGTTACGTGTGCTAAACACGGAAGATGGCTTGGCGTTATTTTCATTTCTACGGCGACTAAAATCAATATCCGGATCTTTTGTATCCATACGCATGGCATAAATATGATCAAGCGAGATATCCACATGATCAGTAGTATAATACCAACCACGGAAGAACCAATCGAGATCCATTCCTGATGCTTCTTCCATAGTGCGGAAGAAATCAGAAGGGGTAGGACGTTTAAACATCCATCTGCGTGAATATTCTTTAAAGGCAAAATCAAACAGATCACGGCCAAGAATAGTTTCGCGGAGGATATTGAGTGAAACGGCTGGCTTAGTATAAGCATTAGGGCCAAGACGAAGCACGCTGTCTGACTGTGTCATGATAGGGGTCTGGAACTGGGATTTCATATATTCAATGATATCTGAAGGCTCGGTTGAGCCCATTTCATAGTCCCATTCGCGGCCAGCGACGCTATCAAGGTAACTGTTCAAACCTTCGTCCATCCACGTCCATTGACGTTCGTCACTATTCACGGTCATCGGGAAATACATATGGCCTATTTCATGAATTACCACACCAACAAGAAATTCTTTTTCTGCAGCGGTATAAGTCCGTGTGCCGTCATCATGAAGGATCGTGCGCGGTCCGTTGAAAGTTATCATCGGATATTCCATACCGCCGACTGGACCATTTACGGAAATAGCCACCGGGTAAGGGTAATCAAATGTAATGCGGGAATAAACTTCTAAAGTATGGATTACAACTTCGGTCGAATATTTTTCCCAAAGCTCGCCGCCTTCTTTAGGGAAGAAAGACATAGCCATAACAAACGGATTAACGGCACCGCCCTGATTATAACCTTTGGCATCCCAAGCAAACTTACGTGACGCCGCCCAGGCAAAGTCACGAACGTCCTGCGCTTTAAAGTTCCATGTTTTATTGCCCGAAGTGCCTTCTTTTTCGTTTTCTTCTGCTTCTTCAGGAGTAACAATATAAACTGGACGCTCAGCCGTTTTAGCTTGCTCAAACCGGTCTTGCTGTTCAAGCGTCAAGACATCTTCTGGGTTTTGAAGCACGCCTGTTGCGGCAAGAATATGATCGTCAGGAACCGTAAGACTCACATCAAAGTTACCAAATTCCTGGGTAAACTCACCGGAGCCTAAAAATTCTGCGGCTGTCCATGCTTCATAATCTGTATAAGCGCCCATACGTGGGTACCACTGGGCCATTTCATAGATATAACCGCCACCTTCAATTTCATCATCAGGGAAATGCTCGTAACCATTACGCCCGCCAATTACTTTATTTTCAATAACGTTATAGGCAAAATCCACATTGAAAGTGACATCACTTCCTGATGAAAGCGGTGAGGGTAGATCAACACGCATTTTTGTGCCGACAATAGTAAAATTCATATTTCCGCCATTTGTATTCGTAACAGAGTTAATTTCAAAACCATAACTCTCATCCGCGCGTCTTTGCTGAGTACGAAGTGCATTAAGGCTAACTCTCGCCGGGTCATGGTCGAAGCCTTTAACATTATTAGGAGAGCTTCCAAAAGTAGCCGTTTTATTTTGCATCGAGTTATTATTAAAGCGGTTTTGATCAAGCTGAACCCAAAGGAAGCGCATATTATCCGGAGAATTATTATGATAGGTAATTTCAACATCACCGGTAATACGGTGCAGGTTTTCATCTAAGGTCGCGTTAATCACATAATCAGCGCGCTGTTGCCAATATTCATGGCCCGGTTCACCGCCAGCGGTTCTGTAGGTGTTGGCCGTTGGTAATATTTCATCTAGTTGACGGAATTTATCAACATAATTACCTTTGGTTTGTTCAACCTGCGCTATGGCGATTGACGTGAGTGATAGACAAAATGCTATTAAAACTATGAATTTCCGAACCATGGAATGGTGCTCCCGCTTGATTTATTATATTTGTAGAAAATATAACGAGCAGACACGGACATGCCTAGTAAATAATGCATTTTTTTAGCTTGTCTCTAAAGGAAATTGATATAAGCTCATCGCTATTCAGGAATTAAAGAGGAGGGAGATCAAAATGAATGATCAAGCTAATTCATATGATATTGTTATTGTCGGTGGTGGTTCCGCTGGAATTGCGACCGCGGCAAGCCTATTAATACGCAGGCATTGGCTTAATATTGCCATCGTTGAGCCTAAAGAAGACCATTATTATCAGCCGGGCTGGACTATGGTTGGCGGCGGCATATTTGTGTCCGCTGAAACCATAAGATCAGAAGAAAGTGTTATTCCGGACGGCGTTACATGGCTTAAGGATGAAGTGACTACGTTTGATCCAGATAATAACAGTGTAAATCTGAAATCAGGCGGATCAGCACGTTATAAAAGCCTGGTCGTAGCGCCAGGTCTTAAGCTTAATCTGACGGCTGTTGACGGGCTAGCCGAAACGATGGGCAAGAACGGCGTAACATCAAATTATATATTAGATTCAGCGCCATACACGTGGGAGCTCGTGCAAAAATTTCATGGTGGCAAGGCCATATTCACTCAGCCGCCACTACCTTTTAAATGCGCCGGTGCACCGCAAAAAGCTATGTACTTGTCCTGTAGCGAATGGGAATCAAAAGGGATACTTGATGATTGCGATGTTGAATTCTGCAGTGCGGGGCCGTCACTATTCGGTGTCGCGGATTATATCCCGCCCCTTATGGAATATGTAGAGAGATATAATGCCAACCTCAGCTTTAGTCATAATCTGGTTGCTGTTGACGGGGAACGTAAAGTCGCAACATTTGCTGTAACGGACGCAGACGGCAATAAAAGCCGCGTTGAAAAAGAATTTGATATGCTTCATGTCTGTCCGCCGCAATGTGCGCTTGATTTCGTGGCAAATAGCCCGCTCGCAGCGGATAATGGCTTCCTAGCCGTAGATATTAATACACTTCAAAGCACGAAGTATCCCAACGTCTTTGGCGCTGGTGATACCATTGCCACATTAAACGCCAAAACCGCCGCAGCTGCACGCAAACAAGCCGTTGTCGTCGCAGAAAATCTTTTGGCCGAGGTGGACGGTAATGAGCTAATGTCACTTTATGAAGGTTATGGTTCATGTCCGCTTACCGTTACTAAAGGAAAGATTATCCTTGCCGAATTTGGTTACGGCGGAAAAATCATGTCAACATTCCCAAGTTGGATGAACAACACCTTTAAAGCTACCAGACGCGCCTGGGTCTTAAAAGCAGATATCCTGCCGTGGGTATATTGGAATTACATGCTTAAAGGCAAAGAATATTTTGCCGGCTCTACCAAGAAAAAAGAAGAGCATTAACAACAAAAAAAGGCCCCGACATAATATCGGGGCCTTTTCTTTTGATTTAATTACTTAAACTTAAAGCGCGTTACAGGCTTTTTCAATGGCGTTAAGAGCACCGTGAAGTTTAGCGTGTGTTGTACCAAGGTTCATACGAACATAACCAACACCAGTACGGCCATAGTTTTCACCAGGGTTTAGATTAACACCGGCTTTTTGAATGAAGAAGTCCTGAAGCATATCACCAACGCGATCATCACCATCAGGGGAGCCAAGTTTAGCGGCAAGCTTCTTACAATCAAGCCAGGCAAGATAAGTACCGCCCTGAACTTTAAAATCAATAAGAGGAAGCTTATCAGCACAGAAACCTTCAAGGAAATGGCTGTTTCCGTCGATATAGCTCTGCATATCATCCATATATGTACCGCCGTGTTTATAAGCAGCATTACAGGCAATCGTACCCATTGCATGAAGAAGTCCACGGTAATGGACACCGTCTTTAACAATGCGGCCGATAAGGTCTTTATTTTGTGAATACATATAAGCCGTACGGTGACCCGCTAGGTTAAATGATTTACTTGCAGATTTAACACTTACACTGTTCATGGCATACGCATCACCAAGGGTGCTGTAAGGAACATATTCAGCGTGCTTGTTAATAAAGTCACAGTGAATTTCATCGGCAACCATCAACGCATCATATTTATTGGCAAGATCACCAAGTTTACGAAGTTGATCCGCTGTCCAGCAGTTACCAGTAGGGTTCTGCGGGTTACAAAGAATAATCGCTGAAGCGCCTTCTTTAAGAAGTCTTTCCGTGTCATCATAATCGAAATCATAAACACCGTCATTAAGAGTAAGATCACTTTCCGCAAGTTCACATTTAGCATCAGTAATGATGTGGAAGAAGCTGGAATAGTTTGGTGTGTGAAGGATTATTTTATCACCAGGTGTACAGTGCGTTACAAGTGCGCTAAGCACCCCGTCAAGAACGCCGATACAGTTAAGAATTGTTGATGGATCAACGACTTCATCATAACGTGTATCATTCCACGCAACGATATTGTCTTTATAATCTAGTGGCGGTCCTTCATAACCCCAGTTATGATGGTTAAGACGTTTTTGCAGCGCTGCCGTAATATGGGGCAGGGTTCTGAAATCCATATCCGCAACACCCATTGGGAATGGAATGTCATAAGGACGTGCAAATTTACGGATCATGTCCCATTTGAAATCGCCAGAACCGATCCGGTTAAAATCTTCGTTAAGATCATATGCCATTGACATTTGCATTTGGCCTTTGCCTTGTGCTACTGCTGATGTCGCAGGAAGGCTTGCCGCGCCGGCCATGAATGTGGCTGCCCCAGCACCCTTCATGAATAGACGACGGTCTAATGTAGTTTTCTTCATATAATATTACTCCGCTTATATGCTTGTTAAATAAGGATTTAATCCAATTAGTCCCAATATACCCGGAAATTTTTTGTTATATTTATAGGTAACCGCAGAGACAATGCAATAATGTAACAATGTTGTCAATGCTTACATATAAAATAGAAAAATCTTTACAATAATAATGGTAACCTTAAAACCAAAGGAAACCACACGCTGACGTGGTAGGTGGAAAACTAAGGATCAAAGGGAAAATAAGATGGTGAATAATTAAGTACACTGTCACCATAAATTAATAGCCTATATAAGTATTGTGTCCCCCGATATCCCCCGATTACTATTATGACGGCCAAGGCAACGTGACCTCCTTCCAAGGCGACATTCATCATAATGTTAACGCAGATCGAATTGCTATTAGATCTGTCAGTATGGTGGTAGAGAATATTGATAAAATAGTCTTGGCTAGGATCATAACTGTAAAAGAACTTTACTATATTGACAGATACAATGAATTTAAAAAAGCTTACGAATTAAGTTTAATCGTTGAGAAAAGCTGGAAAGGAAGCGATGATAACTTTAAAATATTAACTACCGAAACTGATTTTGCGTTTGATAATTTTCAGAAGTATATCTTTCTAGCACGTAAGACATCTCTTCGTAATGAAAAAGAAAATTATAACTCTAATTCAAAAATAAATAGTGACTATTTAACATTTGTCAAGGGTATTGGATTAGTGAAAAAGAAGAAAAATGATACTAATAAAACAATCGAAAGATTGGGAAGTCTATTTGATAAATATGAATACTACTCTTATGCTGATTATCAAATGGTATATCCATTAGATGAATCAGTGTCTGAGCAAGATAGTGATTGGTTGGTTTTAAAGAAATATCCTATTAACTATAGTGTAATGTTGCCAGAACAAGCACGATATACTACTGGTAATAGCCCTAAATTTTTAAAAAATGCTATTCAGTCTCAACCGGAATCGTATAAATTAATTAGTTTAGATGATTTTATAAAAGCATTAGAGTTACGGTGACATATGTGAAATTAAGATCCGATCAAAGGGGTCCGATCAAAGGGGTCAGATACACTTGTAACGTAATCCTATTTATTATCAATGACTTAACCTATTGGCATTGTCAAATTAACTTGTTATTTGATCAACGGGGTCAGATACACTTGAAACTTTATTGTTTATTTTTA
>JABIPV010000010.1 GCA_018699075.1 Kordiimonadaceae bacterium
CATTGCGGGCGCGGCCATATTCTTTGGTGAACTGGTTAATCAAGTCCTTGGCGTCGAAAATAATACTCTACGTTTAACTTGGGGCGTTCTGGCGATTATCTTTTTTGCCATCATTAATTTACGTGGCATCGAACAAGGCGGCAAAACACAGGTTATTATTACGGCTGCAAAAATAACAGGTATTTTGGCTCTCATATTTGGGGCAATATTCTTCGCATCTCCCATTGAATGGACCGGTGAAACATCCGCACAATCTACGGAAATTAATATATGGAGCACATTACAGTTTATCGGCCTTGGCGTTGGAATTGTGTTATTCACATATGATGGTTGGGCGGATGCTTCCCATCTCGCGGGCGAAGTTAAAAATCCAAAAAGAAACTTGCCTCTTGGCCTTGGTATTGGCGTACTTTCGGTCACAGCTATTTACCTACTGATAAACTATGCATTTTTAAGCGTCGTACCGCTTGAATTTATGCGTGAAAACCCGACCATAATTGCAACAACAGTAGCAGAAGCTGCTTTTGGTCCGGTTGGGGTTAATATCTTCCAAGTGCTTATTGGGATATCCATATTCGGGGCGCTTGGGGGTCTCATCATGTCTGTTCCCAGGTTATTTTATGCAACGATTTCCGACTTTAATCAGGATGCCTCGAAAACATTTATGAAGCCTTTTTTTAATGCACTTTCATATTTATCGCCTAAAACAGCGGTACCATCAGGATCAATTATTTATTCAGCAATAATGGCGACATTCTTTTTGCTCTTTTTTGGCAACTTTGCTGATATCGTAACTTTCTTAATGGTTCCGTTACAGTTTATAAACATCTGGATCGTTTCCAGTATTTTTATTCTCCGCCCACGACTTAGCCAAGAAGGAGATTATAAAACACCGTTATTCCCATTGGTGCCGTGTATTTTTATTCTTACCATGTCGATCTTGATCATAAGTGCACTGATTTTTAATACCCAGCAGAGTCTGTACGGTATAGTCTTGTCGTTGACATCAATTCCCATTTATCTAATATTAAAAAATGCAAAGAACAAAGCATGAGCCGATTTAATACAATTTTTAAAACGGAAAAACCACTCATTGGTATGATCCATTTACCGCCCCTTCCCGATTATTCATCTTCTCCCGGAATTGAAGCGATAATAAAGAGTGCACTTTCTGATTTAAAAATTCTCGAAGCAATGGGAATTGATGGAGCGTTGATTGAAAATGAATATGACCAACCCCACCGCGTTTCTGCGACACGTCAAACCTTTGAATACATGACCACTATCACTACAGCCGTGGTTAAGGCTGCCAAAAAATGCGTGATTGGCGTTGAAATATTATTAAACGACCCAAAAGCATCACTTGATGTGGCCAAAGCTTCAGGCGCAAATTTCATTCGCACAGATTATTTCGTTGATCAAATGTCACGTCCCGAATATGGCGAATTCAAAATTGATCCTGAAGGATTAATTAATTACCGCAATAAGATCAACGCTGACCACATTTTAATCATGGCCGATATCCAAGTTAAATATGCAACCATGTTACAACCAAGGACCATTTCCGCCTCTGCAACACTTGCCAGTCATCATGGTGCGGACGTCATTGTTGTTAGTGGCGATGCTACTGGCGATGCGCCAGTGACCATTGACCTTGATAATGCACAAAATGGATCAACAACACCGGTTATCATAGGAAGTGGCCTAGATTGCGAAAACGCCAATATGTTGCTGGATCATTGTGACGGGGCAATTGTTGGCACGGCACTTATGAAAGATAAAGTCGTCAATGCTGAAAATGTAAAAGCACTTCTTAAATCAATGGGAAGGCTCTAATCATGAAGCTTGTCACCATCGGCGATTGCGGTGTTGATCGTTATTTACCCGATAACAAATTACGACCCGGCGGCATAACGGCAAATTTTACAAGACAAGCCAGAATATGTTTTGATGCAACAGATCAAATTGACCTCATTTCATTAATTGGCACTGATCACCCTGAATGTGACGTGGCCTTTGACGCCGTTAACATCGCGAACATAAATTGCCATATCAATCGCTACGATAGTAAAACACCTATTCAATATATTGAAATTCTGGATAGCGGTGAAAAAAACTTTACACATTACGAACCCGGTGTGCTTGAACATTTCTATTTAGATGAAAAGCAGAAAAAAGTTTTGGCAAATGCTGATCTAATCATGACACCGGTTTATTGGCAAATCCATAATGTATTTGATACCGTATTTTCATCTAAACTTGGCGGAACAATAGCCGTTGATTTTTCTGATTTTTCTACTGATTCTGATTTCGAATTACTGAATAAATATATCGATAAAATTAACATTGCGTTTTTTGGTCTAAACTCTTCACAAACAGATTTAATCGATCAACTAAAAACCATCGCCAATGAAAAAGAAAAACTCTTTGTCATCACCCTTGGATCAGAAGGCAGTATAGCCTTTAAAAATGATCAAAAATTATGCCAAAGCCCAATCAATGTTGATAAAATTGTCGATACAACTGGCGCGGGAGATGCTTATGCCGCAGGATTTCTCTCTCAATATTCAAAACTCAGTCTTCAAGAATGTATGGAATTGGGGACGGAAAATGCTGCAAAAACTATTCAGTTTTTTGGCTCTGTTCCTGACTAAATCGTTCTTGTATTTTACCGTTATAATCATTAACGTAACTTCATATTGAAATATAAGGATTAAAACATGAAAAAAGACATCACGCGCCGTGATTTTCTAAACGGTACACAAATCGCAATTACCGCAACGGCTACAGCTTCGCTGCTTACCCCGTGGGTAGAAGCATTTGGCGCTCCCAATCAATACTCATTAGGTAAAGATTACTATCCGCCTGCGAAAAATGGCCTGCGCGGCAGTCATGACGGGTCTTGGGAAACCATGCACACGCGCGTAATGGGTGAAGAGTGGGATGTTAGTAAAATTGATGATGAATATGACCTCGTGATAGTTGGCGGCGGTATTAGCGGTCTTTCATCCGCTTATTTTTACCGTGAAAAACATCCGGATGCGAAGATTTTAATCCTTGATAACCATGATGATTTTGGTGGTCATGCCAAACGTAACGAATTTAGGTTCGGCGATGATATTCGTATTGGTTACGGCGGTACAGAAGCCATCGATACACCGTCCTCATATTCACCAGAAGCATTGCAACTATTAAAAGATTTAGGCATTAAACTTGAAAAATTCTACGAAGCATTTGAACAGGATCTTTATTCAAAACGCGGCATGGGCTTTTCGATTGTATTTGATGATAAAAACTTTTCTGAGACAAAACATGTAACAGGCTACGGTGAAAAATCATGGGAAGACTTCGCCAACGAAGCACCGCTAACGGATAAAGCACGCGCCGATTTCATCCGCGTACAAACAGACGAAGTTGATTATATGCCCGGAGTGCCGACCGAAGAAAAATTTAAAACCCTCAGCAAAACGGGGTATTCATCTTTCCTACGTGATTATTGTAAAGTTGACGAACAAGTAATCAATATTTATCAAAATTGGGGTATGAGCTTCTGGTGCGTTGATATGGAAGAAGTCCCCACGACACAAGTACAATATTATGATGGCGGCATTCCCGGCGTAGATCACACTCTTCCCATGAAATCTGGTCGCGGGGACGATCCGTATATCTTCCATTTTCCTGATGGTAACGCATCAATCGCACGCTTGCTCGTCCGTAAAATGATACCGGGATCCATTCCGGGTTCAACCATGGAAGATATCGTTACGGCAAAAGCTGATTATTCCAAGATGGATCAAAAGGATCAAAAAATAAATCTCCGCCTGAACAGCACCGTTGTTCACGTAAAAAATACTTCCGACGCTAACAATGTAGATATTACCTATGTCAATGATGATGAAGCCCATAAAATTCGTGCTAAAAAATGTATTATGGCCTGTTATAACAGCGCCATTCCCTACCTTTGTCCTGAAATGCCCGAAGAACAAAAAGCAGGCCTTGCGTTCAATGTAAAGATACCACTGGTATATACCAAAGTGCTGATCAATAACTGGCAAGCATTTGATAAACTAAAAACAAGTTTCGTATACTTTACGGGCGGTTTTTATAAACAAGCTGAACTTGCTTACCCTGTATCATTAGGTGATTATCATCGTTCGCAAACCCCTGATCAGCCAATGGTTGTTCATATGTGCCATGTACCTTTATTTACAGACATAAAAGGACCGGAACAATGGCGAGAAGGTCGCAGACAAATTCTGACTACAACATTCGATGAATTTGAACAACATGCTAAGGATCAACTTAACCAAGCACTTGGTGAGGCAGGTTTTGATGCTGACCGTGACATTGAAGCGATAACTGTCAACCGTTGGCCTCATGGATATTCATATAGCAACGGCCTTCTTTGGGGAGAGACTTTTGCCGAAGAAGATAAGCCATGGGTCAAAGGGCGTAAACAATTTGGCAATATTCATATTGCAAATTCTGATGCCGCGGCAAGCGCCACGACCAAAGCTGCCATTAAAGAAGCACACCGTGCCGTTAAAGAAATCACGAGCTAGCATAAATTATAAAAGGCGCTTAAAAAAGCGCCTTTTATTTAATTATGTAAAAGTGACTTACCAAGTAATATTTTCAATATTTTCGAAAGTAACCGATCCACCGTCATCAAACGATATTGAGCCAGCAGAGTCTTGAGAAAGTGTACGTCATCAGGGAAAGTTGGGCATTTAAGCCGTTAAAATAAGAGAGTATTCTGCTCCATCTGTTAAGTTTAAGCGGCCATAGCTTTAATATGCAAGCGTTTTCGTTTGGCCATA
>JABIPV010000023.1 GCA_018699075.1 Kordiimonadaceae bacterium
ATCGGCCAACAGTTGGTGGTTGCGTGGGCAAGTGCGGTTAAACCGTTAAGAAAACCTGGCGCAGAAACTGTGAGACATACCCCTGGTTTTTTAGTTAAATATCCTGCAATAGCTGCGGCATTACCCGCATTCTGTTCGTGACGAAAGGATAATACACGAATACCTGCACCTTGGGCATATCGGCCGAAATCCGTAATGGGAATACCCGGGACACCATAAATTGTATTAAGGTCATTCAGCTTCAGCGCATCAATAAGGAGATGGAATCCATCCGTTAGTTCTCTCTCGTTATCTTCTTCCACTATATTTGCTCCTTGTTTTTATTTGCATTGGAAATTGTCACCTTTACTCTCCATATACCTCACTTGAATTATATGGTTTTTTCAGAGTCTATATTATCCAATCTTGTCCATGTTGTGTGTATGTGATCATGCAATCTCATGGTGTGTTCTCTTACACGCTTGGAGGCTAAATCAGCATCCCGAGATTCTAACGCTTCAATAATTTCCATATGATCCGCGACTGATTTAGTAACACGGTCACTTTCCCCCATTGCTCGGCGGCGGATTGCGTGCATGTGTACAAACAAACCGTCAGCCATTTTACCAAGCGCCTTACAGCCGGAAAGATCTAATATATATTGGTGAAATTTGATATTTGCTTCTGAATATTCTTCGATTTCTGCGCTCATAGCATCCATACTGTTTTTCATAGCAAACTTGCGTAATGCACGAAGATCATCATCAGATGCTTTCTCGGTGGCTAAGCGTGCAGCCATGCTTTCAAGTGCCGCCCATATGACGATCATCTCAAGAATTTCTTCTAAAGACTTGCGGTGAACAAATACGCCTTTACGTGGGATTATCTCCACCAATCCATCTTGTGCAAGTCGCGCAAGTGCTTCTCTTATAGGAGTACGGGAAATAGCAAGGTTTTCAGCTAGCGTGCGTTCATCAAGACGTAAGTCCGTTTCCGGCTGATAAATATTCATTTCCAGGATGGCTTTGCGAAGCACGTCATAAGTATGGTCTTTTAGCGTGAAATTCATCGCTACTGGACTTAACTTATCACTTATTGACATATGTTCCTCCCTGGCATCTTTACTATGACAATCTGCATATATAAATTTACAGCTCATTATGTGGTATACCATACACCCAACACCAAAGCCGTCAATACATTTTACAATCAAAATCATAAAACTATTATTTCTTAAAAATATTTGTTATATAGTCATAGATTGTTAGCAAAGTAGTAAAGTAGTTAAATATATGGATGAAGATGTAAAAATACTCGAAAGTTTTGAAGAGCAAGATTTCACAGCACCATTTCAATTTGAATTATATAATTATTGGTGCAACGCAAAAGGGGATCGGAACCTACCCGCAAGGTCCGATATTAAGATAGAAGAGCTCGCAGCTTATTTATCAAGTTTAATTTTACTGGATTACAATCCAAAAAACTCTTCATTTATTGCACGTGTTATCGGCACCTCCTGCGTCAAGGTTTACGGTGAAATGACAAATGAATCTATGAATGACTATGAAGAACATAAGCCTGCTGCCAAAAGGTTATTATGGTGTATTGAAAACAAGAAACCATATTATGCTGTAAAAAACTTAGCCAATATAAACAAGGACTATATCAAAACCTCCTTTATCGTACTTCCCCTCTCCGAGGATGGTGAAAATGTAAATAAAATTCTAGTGTCCCACCATTTTTATTAAATACTGCGTTTCTGGCTTGAGCATAATCTTTTAAGTTAATAATATTGAAGGTTAGAATTATGGGAAAGCAATTTTTATTCATCTATCTGGCAATGCTAAATATTGCTTGCGCAGATAACAACGACTTTAGTACCCTTTATAAACAAGGTGACTATGGTTATGCATGCTTTCGCATTCCTACTGTTATCACGACCAATGACGGCAGCATTCTTGCCTTTGCAGAAGCGCGAAAAATGGGATGTTCTGATACAGGAAATATTGATATTGTATTGCGCAAATCTATCGACAACGGCGAAACATGGAGTGATGTTAAAATCGTATGGGACGACGGGGACAATGTTAGCGGCAACCCCTCACCCGTTATTGACCGCGAAACTGGGGATATTCATTTACTTAGCACATGGAATAATGGCCAAGATAAAGAAGCAGATATTATTGCCTTAAAAAGTATTGATACTCGCAGAGTTTTCCATCAAGTATCAAGTGATGACGGTGAAAACTGGAGCGCAGCAAAAGACATTACCCAAACCACAAAACTTTCAAACTGGACCTGGTATGCCACGGGGCCTGTGCATGGCATTCAACTATCAAAAGGACCTAATAAAGGGCGAATGATCATTGCTAGCGACCATATAGAAGCCCACACAGATAAATATTATTCTCACATCATATATTCCGATGATCATGGTGACACTTGGCAGTTAGGTGGGTCATCGCCCAATGATCAGGTAAATGAAAGTACGGTTGCAGAGTTAAATAATGGTGATTTGATTTTAAACATGCGTAATTACGACCGTCAGGACGCACAGGTGCGTCAAATAGCCATAAGTAAAGACGCTGGCATGACATGGCAAGATCAGCGCTATGACCGCGCCCTGCCCGAACCACAATGCCAAGGGGCTTTGCTAACCACCAAAAATGATCTGCTACTTTTTACTAATCCTGCAGATTCAAACAATAGAGTTAATATGACCCTGTCTATCAGTCGTGACCAAGGAAAAACATGGCCGGATAAAATCACGCTATTTGATAAACACGCCGCCTACTCGGACCTAACGGAATTAAAGGATGATAGAATAATCGTCTTGTTTGAAGCAGGATACGAAACACCTTATGACGGCATTCACTATAAAATATTAGATGTTAAATAAAAAAATATTGCACCCGGCCTTAATGAAACACGCCGTGAATTACCGGGCACAATGAAATTAATTATCTCCCAAAACCCTACCGGCACCAACATGCCGATTTAACCCTATCCTACCGTTACTAATTACGGCTAGTGGATTATGTATCACACTAGGTTGCAGCAAAGGATCACGGTCAAAAAGCACCAGATCAGCATCCAGTCCAACTTCAACTGCGCCCGTTTTGTCAGCCATTCCGTATGCTTCAGCTGATTTAATAGTTGCTGCTTGTAATGCTTCTAAAGGGGTCATGCCAAAATCAATAAAAGCATTTATTTCACCGGACACACGGTAAACACTTTCTGGACCATAACTTGAATCAACCGCTGTTAAGATGGTAATGCCCATTTCATGACCTTTTCTAATCATTCTAGCTAAGTTTTCAACAAGATGCGGGTGGCGCTGCCTGGCAATAGTGGTTGTATAATCATCATGGGGCAGTTCAAACCCAGTTACAGAAATATATGTCGGTATCCAAAGCGTTCCTTTTTCCTTCATTAATCTTAAGCCCTCATCATCAATATAGGACGCATGTTCGATACTGGTACAACCTGCATTGATCGCCGCAATGATCACTTCGACACCGTGAGAATGGCAGGAAACAGGAATATTATATTTACTTGCTTCATCCATCACAGCACCCAGTTCACTATCGGTATAGGCCTGTTCAAGTGCATCTGGTCCAGATGTACGTGATGATAAACCGCTTGAACGGGTTTTAATCCATTTTGCACCACGATCAATATTAATGCTGACCACATCGCGTAGCGCTTCTTCACCATATAATTCACGGTTTGCATATTTATAAAGCCGCTCATCCGCAAGGATCGCAGTCGTATTTCCCAACTCAGGTGTCACATAAACACCTGCAGGCATAATTTCCGGCCCCGCCATATAGCCTGCGTCAACCATGCGGCTAAGTGCGACATCCATAAAACCATCAACACTGGCCCCTTTTGCGGTTGTCACTCCGGATACAAGTGCGCGTTTTGCATCGCCTGCTGTTGCACCGTGAAAATGACCTTCAAATAACCCGGGCGTAACGTAATACCCCTTAATATCTATAATTTGCGCATCTTGCGGCGGCATATCATTACCGATGGACGAAATTTTCCCGTCTTGGAGCACTAATGTCACATCGCGCAAGATGTTCCCCGTACGGACATCAACCACATTTGCATTGGTTAAGGCCATGTATGGCTGGTCTAGAACGCCCATATCATTTGTCTTTGCTTCACGCACATCTAATGGGGCTAAAACGTATGGATCTTGCGCATGTGCAACACTTTGAATGAATAACAAGCTAAGTAATATAGAAATAACTCTAGACAATAACATCTTCTTCTCCTTGTTTTTATTTAATTATTGATCGTTATTTCATAACGACACATTTTGCAGGCTATTAAACCCCTAATATATTTTAAAGGCAAATATTATGGTTAATATTTAATTTACCATGTCTCCTAATAGCTTATTTACCTTTGTTGATTAATGTAGCCTTTCTTTATAACTTTATGTGAAAAACTGGTAAATCACTATGCTACTTAAAAATTTAAAGCTCAAAAAAAATAAATCTTTAGATGTAAAAAAAGGAGTAATAAAATTTATTAATGCTTCAAAATCGTCACAATCAAGTAAAGTTTTCGAAATACAAACACCTGCGCCACAGCCAGAAGAAGCTACTCAAATGAGTGCTTATGATGAAAATATTGAAAGGCTTAGAAGAAGTCTGCATACACCATTCCCTAATGAAGAACCCAGAATAACTTGGGTAGAACATACAAATTTCGATTCATTATTCAAAAGATGATTTCTAAGCTTTAATCTTATTTTTCATTTCGGTATGCTTTCGCAGGATAACCAAAGCCCTTCTTTTCCCAGACAATATTTTGCTCGTTATCAATTTCTATCACCCGCTCATGCCCCGCATCAGCAATTAATGTATTGCCATTCTTAAGGCGCACTGCGGAATATTGGGTGTCGATAAGCGGCTTACCAACTTCCCAAACCACTTCGCCATCTTTAGTCACTTCAACGATTTTACTGACGGCTCTGGCAGATATTAACGTGTTTCCGTTCTCTAAGCGCTGCACGAATGTGGGGCCAAGACCATCGAATAGCTCATTTTTCTCTGGGCCAATATTATCGTAACTCCACACTTCTTCGCCAGCAATATTTACTTCATAAACACGGTTAAGACCAGAATCTGCGATCATTGTATGTCCATTCTTAAGACGCTGGGCTTTCCAAGGCCATTTAAGATCTTCAAGTTGCCAAACAATTTCGCCGCTGGTTTTATATTCCCGCACAAAGCCCGGCACTTCATCATCCCAACCAGAAACAAGTAAATTTCCATTATCAAGTACTGAAAATGCCGTTGGGTAAACACCAACATATAAAACCTCTATCACTTCACTTTTCGTATTAATATGCCAAAGTGATCGTTCTCGAATTAAACTTACCCAATAAGTTCCATCATCCATACTTACGGCATCATATGGCATTTTCAGCATTTTTGTTTCGAAAATAACCTTACCATCTTTATCATAATGAATAAGATGCCCTGGCGGAAAATGGGGGTCACCAACGGCCCTGCCCGGTATTTCATCGACTATCAATGTCGAATTTTTATAATCTACAGATTGGCCAAAAGCAGCAGTAGCCACTAAAAAACTGCTGAGAAATATACTAATTATTTTTGAAATCATTTTATTCTCCCTTATGTATAACTATTCCTACATTTCAATGCCCGGAAGTCAACATTGCTCTTTACATAGAATTAATTCATGACCATGATTAGCAAATAAAAATATTTACTTCGGAAAAAAATATGAAATTCTTTAAAACCTCTCTTGCATTCGTATTTCTTACAATTATGGCAACGCCAATGACACACGCCCAAAATAATACATCTGCTCAATTCGACGTGATGAGCTTTAACATTCGCTACGGTACAGCAAAAGACGGTGATAATCATTGGAAATATAGAAAAGGCCAATTACTACAACTTCTTAAAGACAAATCACCTGCCGTGATTGGTTTACAGGAAGTGTTAAAATTTCAGCTTGATGAAATTATGGAGACCTTACCTGAGTATGAAATGATTGGTGTCAGTCGCGAAGGTAACTGGCAAGATGAATTTTCGGCAATACTTTATAATGCTGATCAATTTAGCCCTAAAAAAACCAACACATATTGGTTATCCGATACACCGGAAGTGCCTTCAAAAAGTTGGGGAAATGATATTATGCGTATTGTTAGTTGGGCAGAACTAAAACACATTGCATCCGATAAATCATTTTATTTCTATAATGCTCACTTTGACCATATATCCCAAGAATCCCGAGAAAAGGGAGCCGAGCAGCTGCTTAACGTTATCAAAGAACGCGATCATGACTATCCTGTCGTTATTACGGGGGACTTTAATGCTGGTGAGGACAATCAGGCGATTAAAATACTCAACCGAGGCGGATACACGGATGCCTTCAGAGTTCTTCATCCAGAAGAAACACTGGTCGGAACCTTTAACGGTTTCACGGGCGTTTCTAATCAGGATAAAATCGATTTTGTCTTTATCGGTAAAGACATCGAAGTTATTAAATCTACCATTGATCGCTCCAACATCAATGGCAAATACCCATCTGACCATTATCCGGTCACTGCAACAATTAAACTAAAAGATTAACTTAATTATTTAACTAACTGATTTTAAATGAAATATATTCTATCCATAGATCAAGGTACCACCTCAAGCAGAGCCATCTTATTTGATAAAAATATGCAGCCTGTGGCTACAGCACAGCAGGAATTTAAGCAAATATTCCCTGCATCTGGGCTTGTGGAACATGATCCAGAAGAAATATGGCAATCAACCGTTGATACCTGTAATGCCGTTCTTGATAAAATCAGTGGTAATTCGAAAGATATCATTGCCATCGGCATCACAAATCAACGTGAAACGACTATTATTTGGGATAAAGATACAGGCAAACCCATATATAACGCCATTGTCTGGCAAGACCGCCGCACTTCAGACTATTGTCAGAAGCTTAAAAGCATTGGCCATGAGCCAGTAATAATTGAAAAAACAGGCTTATTGCTCGATCCTTATTTTTCTGCCAGTAAAATAAAATGGATTTTGGATAATGTTAAAGGCGCTAAAGAAAAAGCCACAGAAGGAAAGCTTTTATTCGGCACTGTGGATTGTTTTTTACTTTGGCGGCTAACTGAGGGCCGCTCACACAAAACTGATGCGACTAATGCATCAAGAACCATGCTTTATAATATTAAAGACGGCCACTGGGATAATGACCTTTGCTCACTGTTTGAAATTCCCGTCAATATGTTACCTGAAGTTATGGATTGTGCAGCTGATTTTGGCAACACATCTATTTTTGGACATAAAATCCCAATTTTTGGGATTGCCGGTGATCAACAGGCAGCAACAATTGGCCAAGCTTGTTTTGAACCAGGAATGATGAAATCTACCTACGGCACAGGATGCTTTGCTTTGTTAAATACAGGTAGTGAGCTTATTCATTCAAAAAATAGATTACTCAGCACTATTGCCTATCAATTGGACGGTAAAGTTACCTACGCACTCGAAGGGTCGATCTTTATTGCGGGTGCCGTCGTTCAGTGGTTACGAGATGGACTAAAAATCATCGAACACGCTTCTGATGCAGACACTCTGGCACAGCAATCAGACCAACTTCATAAACTGATAATGGTTCCCGCCTTCACTGGTTTAGGTGCTCCCTACTGGGACGCCAATTGCCGCGGTGCAATATATGGCTTAACCCGAAATAGCGGACCTGCCGAATTTTCCCGTGCCGCTCTTGAAAGTGTTGCTTATCAAACCTGTGACCTGCTCGAAGCCATGAAAAAAGATATCCCACATGATATAAAAACAACCCTGCGAGTTGATGGTGGCATGACGTCATCTAATTGGACTATGCAATTCCTCGCCGATATGTTAAATGCCCCCATTGATCGCCCCGCAAATACAGAAACCACAGCACTCGGTGCTGCCTGGCTTGCGGGAATGCGCGCTGGATTTTATCCAAACCATGATGAATTTGCAAAAAAATGGCAGCTTGAAAAACGGTTTATTTCGCGAATGGAACCCGCCGAACGCGACAAAAACTACTGCGCATGGCAAGACGCAATTAAAAGAACATTATCATAAAATAGAATTATTTAACCCTTAGCTACCCCGAAAGCTATATCTATATTTTTTCATTTGCTCTTTGTTCGGCTTTTAACGTGAAAGCCACCAATATAATTGACATTGCGCAGGCACCAATAATCAACATAAATCCAGCGTCCCATCCAGCAACATCAACGGCGTAACCAATGACAATATTTGCGGACACCGCCCCGCCAACATAGCCAAATAACCCCGTAAAGCCCGCAGCAGTTCCCGCCGCTTTCTTTGGCACAAGGTCAAGCGCAAACAAGCCTATTAACATCACCGGGCCATAAATAAAGAAACCGATAGTGATCAGCATTGCAATGTCCAGCCCAGGATTACCCGCAGGATTTAACCAATAGATAATTACGCATATCATGGTAATCGTCATAAATATTATCAGTACAGGTGAACGATGGGCTTTAAAATATTTATCGGAAATATACCCGCAAATCAACGTCCCGGGAATACCCGCCCATTCATAAAGTGCATAAGCCCAACCGGTTTCAGTAAAGGAAAAATCCTTAACTTCACTAAGGTAAGTAGGTGCCCAATCAAGCACGCCATAACGCACCAGATAAACAAAGGCATTGGCAACCGCAATCGCCCATAGAAGCTTATTATTTAGCACATATTCAAAAAATATTTCTTTTGCAGAAAATTCTTTTTCATGACTTTCATCATAGTCAAAAGCGGTCGGATAATTCTGGTGATATCTTTCAATTGTTGGCAGTCCTTGAGATTGCGGCGTATCGCGTACAGTGAAAAATATAAATACCGCTATCAATGCAGCAATGAAGCCATGAAAATAAAATACCGAATGATAATCAGCAAATATGGCCATGCCTAAAATAGCAATTGGCCCCACCAGCCCACCACCAATATTATGGGCCACATTCCACAGGGCCATTTTGGTGCCCCGCTCTTTGGGGGAAAACCAATGTACCATAACCCGACCTGACGGCGGCCATCCCATACCCTGAAACCAACCGTTTATCAGCAATAAGCTGAACATGATCGTCACGGAACTGGTGGCAACAGGCATTACACCCATAAAAATCATCGTCAAAGCAGATGACATAAGGCCAAACGACATAAATATCCGTGCATTACTTCGGTCAGAAATACTTCCCATCAAAAACTTTGATAAACCATAAGCAATGGCAACACCCGAAAGTGCAAAGCCAAGTTCCGTTTTTGAAAACCCTTCTTCGATAAGGCTGGGCATGGCAAGGGTAAAGTTTTTACGAACTAAATAATAACCCGCGTAACCAATGAATATGCCCATAAAAACCTGAAAGCGTAGTTTTTTATAATTCTCATCTATTTCTTCATCGTCGATTTCGCTGGCATGAGCCGCCGGCTTAAATATTCCAATCATTTTGCGTCTCTAAACTGCACCGCAAGATCGGGAAAATCGGTAAAGACACCGTCAACACCAATTTTATTGAGAAATAAATCCAGAAGCTCCTCAAAACTATCAACAAACTTTGGTGTGGCAAATTTTTCTTTTCTAAATGTATATGGATGCACGTCCATTCCCGCTGCATGGGCATTCTTCACAAGATCCGTTAGCTGATAAGTTTCACCGCCATCATCGCTGGCCGTTATCATCCCGAGGCTAGGGCCAATGCCATCAGCATAGGTCGCCAATTTTTTAATCCCAGCTTGCGTAATCATTTCTTTATAATATTCATCACCGCCCATTAACTGAATCAATTTTATATCGATATTAAGTTCTGGCAGAAGCTCATTATGAACCCTGATTAAATCTTCAATTTCAAAGGTTTGATAATAGGCTTTATCTTGCTTCGTTAGATAACCGTATTTTTTAAACACCATCAAAACGGCTTTACTTAAATCTTTACCTTCAGAAAGATGAAATGCAGCGCTTTTTACTTCTGTATAAATGCCAACATCACGACCGGTTGATTTATTAAGCCCTTGAATGAGTTCAATTTCTTCTTCCAGTGTCGGAACGGAGAAGTCGGATCCATTTAATGGATAACGACCCGGAAAAACTGCAATTTTTTCACCGGCATCATTAAAACGGTAACGTTCTGAGACCTTCATTGATTTAATTTCGGCAAGTGTGAAATCAATCGCATAATATCTTCCGTCTTCGCGTTTTCTATTTGCAAACTTTTCTTGTACATCTGTCACGCGGTCCAAATAATGATCGTGCAGCACCACCAGTTTATCATCCTTGGTCATCACCACATCTTGTTCGATATAATCCGCACCCATTTCATAGGCCATCGCCTTCGCCGGAAGCGTATGTTCCGGTAGATATCCACTGGCACCACGGTGCGCGATAATTAGTTTTTCATTACTTTGTGCCATACTTTGTGCCATTGAAACATCGACCATAAAAATTGTAAAAATGAAGGCAATAATCAGCTTATAATATATCATAATATTCCCATTTTTTATAATTACAGTGCATGGATTATTGCGCTATTGCAATACTAAAAATTAATTGATCGTCAAACTGCTAAGCCAATGGATTAATGCCCCACGTTGATCCTTATTTAAGCGAAGGTACAGCTTCGTGCGGCGTTTTAAAATATCATCAATCGATGATACCCATTCATTTTTAATTAAATATAACACCTCAACTTCATAAAGACCTGCGCCAAAATGCTGGCCCATATCAGTGACCGACTTGACATTTTTAAGCATTTTCCATGCATCAAGGCCATAACTACCCATTAACCGTTCGCATAATTCAGAATCCAAAAATAAATGTTCACTTTTTAGTTTATCTTCATATAAACCATATTCACTTACCTTAAAATTCCCACCAGGAAGTGGCGCAGTTTCCGTCCAAGGAGCTTTCATTTGTGGTAAAAAAGGTTCTAGCTCTTCCATCACCTTTTCCGCCAGTACCCGGTACGTGGTGATTTTTCCGCCAATGATGTTCAGCAACGGTGCGCCAAGATCATCTAGCTTTAACACATAATCCCGTGTGGCTTCCTTCGCCAACGTCGCGCCATCGTTATAAAGCGGGCGAACCCCCGCAAAACTTTCAACAATTTGGCTTTTATTTACGGGTTCACTCAAATAATCACTGGCCATCTGACATAGATAATCAATTTCTTCCTCAGAAATAGTTACTTTTGAAAGATCACCTTCATAATCAAGTCCCGTGGTACCAATTAAGGTAAAATCATTTAAGTAGGGAATTGTGAAGATTATCCGACCATCTTCACCCTGAAA
>JABIPV010000009.1 GCA_018699075.1 Kordiimonadaceae bacterium
AAGTACATAATATTATTGATAAAAATAACAAAATTTATAAAATTCAGGCGTAGTAATTAATGAGTGATTTAATAAATTCAACAGAAGAAGAAATTCAAAACCTAATTAAACTTGCCCATGACAATTCTAAGGCTGGGCGGGCTGATTTGTTTAATGGAATTACTGAATTAATCGAAACCAAACATCAACAAATTTCAACAACCGAAATTGATATGATGATGGATATTCTTGGCCATATTATTTCTGAAATCGAAGTTAGCTTAAGAAAAAAACTATCCGTAAAACTTGCTGATCGTGATGATGTGCCGGTTGAAATGATTCTTATGCTCGCAAACGATGAGATTGAAGTTGCCAATCCGGTACTGATACAAAACTCACTTCTTACTGATAAAGAGCTGGTTAAAATAATTCAACGAAAATCACGTCAACATCAGCTCAGCATAGCATCACGTAAACTACTATCTTCAGAAATTACCAGAGAATTGGTTAAAACGGATGATGATGGTGTTATTGTTACCATGCTTGTTAATAAAGGTGCCAAATTTGATAATGAAACTATTGAAAAAATAGTGGAAAAATCAAAGACGAGAGAGACTTTACAATCGCCACTTGTTAAACGCCAGGATTTACCTAAAGATATTGCGGCAAGAATGTACAATTGGGTATCAATGTCGCTTAAAAATGAACTTCTTGAAATTCATAACTTCACTAAAGAAGAATTAGATGAAGCAATTTCCACTTCCGTATCCGAACTTAAAGAAGAAGACAATGGCTATGATGATCGGTTGAGTGCAGAAGAAAAGCTTATTCAAAAACTTAAAAAATCCGATAAACTACATATTTCATTTTTAATGAAAAGTTTAAGACAAGGTAATATTAATTTATTTGAACTCGCGTTTGCCGAAATTTTAAACATTCCACACGAAATTATGTGCAATATTCTTTATGAACGTGGCCCTGCGGCCCTTGCGATTGCCTGTTGTGCTGCCAAAATTGATAAATCAGTTTTCTTAACCATGTTCCGCCTTACACGCGAAGCGAAATTAATGGATACCGAGCTGTCAGAAGCAGAGATCCAGCATACATATAATCAATTTGTAAATTCAGACTCACAACGTGCGACACTCATATTGCATAAATGGGTTGAAGATTCCTCCCGTAATCCTATATTCTAATTGCACTATAATTTTATCATTGGGAAATAGGTCTACATATGTCGAAAAAAGACATTAAACTAGCGCTCGTTCATGGAAGCAGTGATGCGATCATCAAATCAGCAAATGAATTAAAATCTCTTTATGACTTTGTTCCATTAACTGAAGCTGATGTAATCGTTGCTTTAGGTGGCGACGGATATATGTTGCATCAACTTCATAAGATGTTGGAAATTGATACGCCTATCTTCGGAATGAACCTTGGTACATTTGGTTTTCTACTTAATCAATATTCTACCGAGGGTCTTTTAGAACGCATCTCCAATGCCATTGCTTACCATATGTATCCATTAAAAATGGAAACAGAATCTGTAACGGGTGAAATCAGAGAAGCCCTTGCCTTTAATGAAGTTTCATTGCTAAGAGAAACCCGCCAGACCGCAAAAATAAAAATTTATATCGATGACAAACTAAGATTAGAAGAACTGATTTGTGATGGCGTATTGGTTTCAACACCTGCTGGAAGCACAGCGTATAACTTATCTGCTTATGGTCCCATTATACCCATGGACGCCAATATACTTGCCTTGACCCCCATTAGTGCTTTTAGACCTCGCCGATGGCGTGGGGCGCTTATGTCACAGAAATCTAAAGTTCGCTTTGAAATTAACGCCCCAGAAAAACGACCCGTAAGTGCTGTTGCCGATACCATAGAAATTAGAAATGTTAAAAAAGTAACAGTGGAACAAGATCAGGATAATGCAAAAATCCTTTTATTTGATAAAGACCACACCCTAGAAGACCGCATCATTAATGAACAGTTTATCAGTTAATAAAATTAAATAATTAATTATATTGAGAGCGGCAATAATACGATAAATTCCGAACCTTTATCTACTTCACTTCTCAGCACAATATCACCACCCATTTGTTTAGCGAGATGTTTGGAAATATGAAGACCTAGGCCTGTACCTTCTTCTTTGCGCGAATAAATATGACCACGATCTTGATGGAACTTTTCAAATACCAGTTCTTGCTGTTCTTCTGGAATACCGATACCTGTATCCCATATAGTAATGAGGCCCGCATATACGATTAAAGAACAGCGAGAAAGCAAAGATTGGGGACCAGAATAATATTGTTGTCGTCTCTAAAACGGCGGGGAATATAAGGAAAGGTAAGTGGTGCCCTTGGGCGGACTTGAACCGCCAAGCCCATAAAGAGCGGCAGATTTTAAATCTGCTATGTTTACCAATTTCATCACAAGGGCATTGCACTTGGTGTTCTTTTTAGTGTTTTTTATCATTATGTCAATAATAAAAGTGTCTAATTGGATTGTATCGCACACAACTAAAAGGAGGTTATTCTTAATTAAAATAAATAAAAATAGCGTGGCGTTATGGAAAAAATAAATTGTTTATAAACAATCACTTATAAGCATTAAACTAGAACGTTAAATATTAAAATTTGCTGTGACAATCAATTTTACCATGAACGCTAATTGCATAACCGAAAGATAACTTGTGAAAAAAGGTTTTTCATATTCTGATCACGAATGGAATAGTGAGTTTCACTTTTTTCATTTTTTTATTAAAAATAGCATTATTCAGGTGCTTCACCGTCAAAATAATCAGAACCCCGATTAGTGATTCTCTTTTTTAAGTCTTTTAAGGCATCATCAAGGTCAGCCTTTACCGGCGATCTCAGGACGAATGACGCGCCATATTTTCCCGCCTTATAAAAAGGATAACTGCCCACTGATAAATGTTCAAAACATTCTTCGATCTCACCGAGCATCTGGGCAAAAAGACTTTCACCTTCAAATACATGGATTGCTTTTGATAAAATTTCCGCACCACCGGAGATTCGGTTTTCAACATCGAGTAACATACTTTGCATCACTACCGGTATGCCCGCCATAACAAAAACATTTTCCATTTGAAATCCCGGTGCTGAACTGACCGGGTTTCTTATCAAACTCGCACCTTCTGGAATTCTTGCCATTCTAAGGCGCGCTTCCGTCAAGTTTCCTTTACCCATATTATCTTCCAATAGTCCCCTTGCCTCTTCATTTAATAGAAGTGGAACATCAAAAGCTTTCGCAACACTTTCAGCTGTTATATCATCGTGGGTTGGGCCAATTCCGCCAGTTGTAAAAACATAATCAAATGAACATCGACATTCATTAACCGTATGTATAATCCGCTGGCCAACATCAGGGATCACCCGAACTTCGTCCAGGATGATACCAAGCCCCCCAAGCCAAATTGCCAAATGATTTAAATTGGCGTCTTCGGTTCTACCAGACAAAATTTCATCGCCTATAATAATCAAGGCTGCTTTAACTTTTTTTACCATTATTATTCAACTTACTATATGTACGGTTATTGAATATGATTTTAAAAAGGATTATAACCTAGCTTATGAAATTTGCACATGAACTTTTCCACGGTACTCTTATAAAACGTTATAAACGTTTCCTCGCTGATATAAAAATGGATAACGGTGACATTGTCACAGCCCATTGTGCCAACAGCGGCTCTATGCTTGGTTTAAAAGAAGAAGGTAATGAAGTTTGGCTTTCTCCAGCTGCAAACCCCAAAGCAAAACTTGATTACAAATGGGAGATCGTCAAAGTAAACGACACTCTGGTAGGAATTAACACATCACTTCCCAATAAAGTGGTAGAAGACGCTATTTTGGACGGCACCATAAAAGAATTATCCGGATACGAAAATTTACGCCGTGAAATGAAATACGGAGTGAATAGTCGAATTGATATTTTCTTAAGCGGGTCAACAACCGGAAAACCAGATTGTTATGTAGAAGTAAAAAGTGTCACATTAAGCCGCGAAGATGGTCTTGCTGAATTTCCAGATTCAGTGACTAGTCGCGGTACAAAACACCTCCATGAATTAAGCAATATGATTAAGGAAGGCCACCGAAGTGCCATGGTTTACTTAACACAACGTTCAGACTGTACATCTTTTAAAGTTGCATCAGACATTGACCCCGCTTATGCAGATGCGTTAAAAGAAGCAAAAACAAATGGTGTAGAAGCATATTGTTATCGCGGCACCGTAACTCCAGCAGGTATAAGTGTGGATCAACGAATCCCCATTATGGAAAATTAATGAATTATATAAAAGCATCAGAAG
>JABIPV010000014.1 GCA_018699075.1 Kordiimonadaceae bacterium
AACTCTTCTGTGTATCGTATTCCTGTAGACATAATACCTTAACTCCTTGCTTCCATTTTATAACAAGTAAAGTGTCTACAAATCTAGGGGCGTATCAGAGTGTTCTATCCCGCTGAAAACTCATAAGCCACTGGCAATCAATGTCATAATCTCTAATGGCGTCTTTGCGTGCGGCATTCATTCCTGCCATCATTGCCGGCATGGCAATGCCGTTTTCGAGCGCCGGTTGAGGGTCAAAATAAATCTCAGCATATTTTAAATTTTGCTTACTGGAGCGTTTAAAGTAATCCATCGCAGTGTCATAAAAATCTTGCTCCGTTTTTAAAACCGTTGTTATTTCAGTAAGCACACGAACAAAGTCTGAAAGATCAGGGCCATAACTATTTTCAATGAAATTCTCAACGTCTCGCTCATTCTTATAACTAAGCGGAATATTGTTTCTACTGGCAAATTTTAAGAGCAGTTCAGGCGTCACACAGCCTTGCAGATGAATATGAGATTCCGCCTTGGGTATCTGATTAATGAAATCCTCCATAGAAAGCGCGGCTACATCAATTTCATCTTGCTGCTCAGTACAGGCCAGCGGAAACGGAAGTGCTGCAACCATAGCCGTTTTCGTCATTAACCCATTAAAACTTCTTCTTGTTATTGCCATATTTCTAATACTCACATTGATAATTTCAATTAAAATTTACCTAATTATGCAACAATAACACAATCCGTTTTGGGCAGGAAGAGGACGATCATTTTGTATATTTAAGGAAACCTATATTTTTGTAATCTGAGGCGCTTGACAATCATAGATTTGTCGCCGGATAAGCAAGGATTAGGTCATTTAGAAGACTTTGCGCAATTATAAGCTGCGCGCGATATTCTTCAAGAGCGCGGGCAAGTACTTCTCTTTTTTTGGTAAGAGTGTTGATAAATACATCGATTTCTTCCTGATCTTCAAATCGAATATACATATCTTGGGTGATTATTTGATCTTCACGGAATTGAAGAAGCACATAGTAATTTATTATCGTTTCAGCGCTTGTTAGGAAATCTGCTTCGGCACGTTCAACAATATCATCGCGAAATTCAGTATTTTTAATTTGGTGATCATATGCATTCATTTTATTGACAAGAGCTTGATCAAAAAACTGCAGTGATCCTGATGCTTTGAGCTGTTGATAAGTGCCATCGGTGCTTTTAAAAGGAGCAATCCGAAGCGCGGTATTCATATTAAGATAAAATTGTTCAACATCCCATGCGTCTTGCGGTGCCTGAATGTTTACGAGGAAACTTTCGATAGTACTTAGTTTGTTTTCACTGAATATAATGGTTTGATTTAGCACCTTGGTATCGGCTTGCAAATCTTCGATCATCGATTGAGCAAACACGTTAATCATTATTGCTTCTTCGCGATCTTTATTCCACTCTTGAACCTGTAAACCTAAGTAGATACCTACAATTACCACTATCACATCAAGTGTAACTGCGAACCAATTTTGATCAGTCACATGTTTCATAAATCGGCGAAGTATCATTGGTATTTTCCCTGTATTTTGGAGAGCTTAGCTTAATTGATTTTATAACTAAAAAACCGTCAATAGCAGCCATTCAAATACTATAAATAACTAAGCCACCAATCCTTGCGGCGGGCTTTAAAGTCCGCCATCCATTTACACAGTGGATAGAGCATCACGCAAACCAGTGCCCATACGCCATAAACGCCCATTAAGCTTATCCCATAACCTTCTGGATAAAACGGGAAGAAGTGGATAAATTGATGTGCTTCAAAACCCTGCAACACACCCATCACGACGCTAAGAGCGTGAATTAAGTAAAAATGTGCCACATAGAATATGAACGGTACTCGCCCAAACATCACCAATATATCTTTTATTTTACCCTGCCAACGATCTGCATAAGCGCAAACAATCGCCATCGGCCCCATAGTAGCAAGGAGAAAGGAGAGACTAGGTGGATATTTACTTAAGTTCATGAAATCAAAAATAGTTGCAAGAAACCCAAGTTCTTGGACTTGCCAGGGGTTTGGTTCGCCGTAAACATCAAAGAAACGGATGATCAGAAATAATACAATCATTAATATACCGCTTTTGGTTAAAAATTTGTCACGCTCAGCAGAAGGTTTCTTAAATATATAGGATGTTCCGTAGCCAAACAACATAAGTCCAATCCAAGGGAGTATTGGATACGCCCCAATCATAAAAAATGTATCGGTAATAATCGCGCCCTGCGCATGAATAATATGCCACGTCTCTCCAATTGGGTCCGTCATACCAACCCGTGGGAGCATATCATCCAGCATATTATGCCCAAACATTATAACGAGGCCAACAATTAGACAGAAACGCGCCCCTAAAAATTGCGCGCCGGCAAGAACGATCATACATATCCCGAGCGCCCAGATTACCTGAAGCGTCACCGGAATAAGCCCACCCATTGCTGGTTCCCCAAATGGTGTAAAGGTATAGGCGTTTGAAATGATGAAAAATTCTACAAACAATAGCCAAAGTCC
>JABIPV010000255.1 GCA_018699075.1 Kordiimonadaceae bacterium
AGTTGATGTGGTTGTACGGCAAGGATTTGTCGATTATAATTATCATAAAGTTTATAACGCACTATATAATTTCTGTGCAGTTGATCTTTCCGCCTTTTATTTTGATATTCGCAAAGATGCACTTTATTGCGACGGTAAAATGACCATTCGACGTCGTGCTTCGCGTACTGTACTTGATCAAGTGTTTAAAACAGTTACGAAATGGTTTGCGCCCATCCTTGCCTTTACAGCAGAAGAGATATGGCAATCCCGTTTCCCATCGCAAGACGATAGTGTCCACCTTCAAACATTTGATGATATTGATCAATCATGGAAAAATGACGAACTTGCGGCTAAGTGGGAAAAAATCCGCAGTCTTCGTAAAGTGGTGACCGGTGCACTTGAAATCGAACGTCGTGAAAAACGTATTGGTTCAAGCCTACAAGGATCAGTGCACGTTTATGTGAAAGACAGTGACTATATCACTGCATTTGAAGATATTGACCTTGCAGAAGTAAGTATCACTTCCAGCGCTATAATGGTCGAAGGTGACGCACCCGAAGGTGCCTTTACTTTAGACGATGTTGCTGATGTGGCTGTGACATGTGCCCTGTCAGAAGGCGGAAAATGTGAACGTTGTTGGCAAGTTCTTCCTGAAGTTGGAACCATTGTGGGACATGACGATATTTGTGGTCGCTGTGCTGATGCCGTTGAGGCATATAAATGATGTGGAAACTGGGAGGCATTTCAGTATTGATTGTCTTTGTTTTAGATCGTGCAAGCAAATGGTGGTTCATTGATATTTTTGAATTGCCTTACAAAGGTGTTGTCGAAATATTGCCAATATTTAATCTAGTAATGGTATGGAATAAAGGCGTTAGTTTTGGATTTTTATCGTCAAGTGATGATTTTGGTCGCTGGGCGCTGGTTATTTTAAATCTGATCATTGTTGCTATTCTTATAAATTGGCTACGTTCAGTTAAGGAGATCACTTTATCTTGTGCCATTGGCATGGTTATTGGTGGTGCTTTTGGGAACATATATGACCGCGTCAAATTTGGGGCTGTTGCAGATTTTTTCCAGTTTCATTGGCAAGAGTGGTATTTTGCTGTATTTAATGTTGCAGACAGTTTTATTTTTATTGGTGCTGTGTTATTAATATTTAATTCGACCTTTAGTAATGATACAAAAAAAACAGAGTAATGAAGAATGAATTCAATGGTTTTAAAAAATAAAATAATTTTAGGTGTTATTGGTTTTGGACTGGTATCTATTCTTTCAGCATGTGGAGCTACAAAAGCACCTGACGAATTTTTAGTGCTGAGGAACCCACCACTTTCATTGCCGCCAGATTTCTTTTTATCACCAGAAGGCATCTATGATGACTTGAATGAAGAAATTAATCCACAAGAGATTGCTAAGCGTGCTTTATTCGGCGAAGAGCAATAAAGTCAGATACTCCGTGAGTTAAGCTATCTTTTCAAATGCCTTTAATATTTGTAGAGCAATATTTGTAACGCGGAGTTTTTATAGTGAGCATTCGTCTCCTTTCTGAGAATACCATAAATCAAATTGCCGCGGGGGAGGTGATTGAAAGACCTGCGAGTGCCGTAAAGGAACTGGTGGAAAACGCTATTGATGCAGGTGCGAAAAATATTGATGTGGTCATGGTGGATGGCGGACGAACTCTCATCAGTGTTGTTGATGATGGATGTGGAATGAGCGCTGATGAATTAACGCTTGCGGTCGAAAGACATGCTACTTCCAAATTAAAAGAAGATGACCTTTCTAATATTGTGACCATGGGCTTTCGCGGTGAGGCTTTACCATCTATTGCATCTGTAAGTCGCTTTACCTTTAAAAGCAAAGCAAAACCAAGTGATGATGGATGGCAAATAACCATCGAAGGCGGTAAAAAATCTTCGCTTCAACCCGCGGCGCTAAACCATGGTTCTCACGTCGAGGTGCGAGATTTATTTTATTCAACGCCCGCACGATTGAAATTTTTAAAAACCGATAGAACAGAATTTTCACAAACAGTAGACGTGATTAAACGTCTAAGTATGGCCAATCCCGATATTGCTTTTTCCTTATATGATAATGAAAGAAAAGTGTTTCAGGTATCTGCTTCACAAGGGGAGCTTCTTGATAGCCGCTTGCGCCGGCTCGGGGCAATACTCGGCGCGTCATTTACTGAAAACGCATTAAGTATTAATGCTGAACGTGAGAATATGAAACTAATGGGTTATGCGGGTCTTCCTACATATAATCGTGGCAATGCCCAACATCAGTATTTATTTGTCAATGGTCGGTCCGTAAAGGATAAGCTTTTAACGGGGGCGGTACGGGGGGCTTATATGGATTTCCTCGCACGTAATCGTCATCCTATACTGGCACTTTTTATTGAAGTTCCTACGGATATGGTGGATGTAAATGTGCATCCGGCTAAAGCAGAAGTTAGATTTAGGGACAGTGGTGTTGTTCGAGGGCTTATCGTTGGTGCATTACGCCATGCCCTTTCAGAAGCAGGTCACCGTGCCTCAACCACAGTTTCAAACGCAGCTCTAGGTGCCTTCACTAAGCAGCAACCAAACCCAACTATGCCTTTTCATTCGGGTAGGCAACAAAACTTTCAAATCCCACCTTCACAAATAAATAATGGTCTATCAGAAAGTAGTTATGATTATCACGCGCCGATTACGAGCGAAGAAAATACCTTTGCACCGCCAATGGGAAGACATGAAGCATTTGAGCATGAAGTATCTGAGCCCAAGGACTTATCCGAATTCCCGCTCGGTGCTGCGCGGGGGCAACTCCATGAAACTTATATTATTTCGCAAACTGAAAACGGAATTATAATTGTTGATCAGCATGCGGCTCATGAAAGACTAGTTTATGAGCGAATGAAAAAATATATGACCGATGATAATGTGCCGCGGCAAGTGCTCTTGCTTCCGGAAGTGGTGGAAATCGATCAAGGGGCGGTCGATCTGTTAATAACTCGTCAGGGAGAACTTGCTAGTCTTGGACTGATTTTTGAAATATTTGGTGAAGGGGCAGTTGTTGTTCGTGAAGTTCCAGCTCTGCTTGGGGATACGGACATAGCGGGTCTCATTCGCGATCTGGCTGATGAAATTAGTGAACTTAATCAAGCACTTTCACTTAAAGAGAAACTGGAAGAAGTTTGTAGTACTATGGCTTGCCACGGCAGTGTGCGTGCTGGCCGTCGCATGGCGACAGCGGAAATGAACGCACTGCTTCGGGAAATGGAAGTAACGCCTCATTCCGGTCAATGTAATCATGGTCGACCGACATATGTTGAGCTTAAACTAAGTGATGTGGAAAAGCTTTTTGGCCGACGTTAAAGGCGATATTCAAGAATAGAAAAAGTCGCATCGCCCATTTTTCGTTTTTTAATTTCTTTAAAATGATCCGTTAATTCGATGATTTCATCAGAAGCATATTCGATAATGGCTAAACCATTTTCGGTCATCATTTTTTCATAATGAAGATTTAATAAAATCGGCGTGATTAAATTTTTATGATAAGGCGGGTCAATAAAAATAATATCAAATTGACCGAGTGTTTTTTTGATTTGAGTGCCGTCCATTGTGACGTATTTTGTGTTTTTTGGACTTTTTATAAGTGCCGTATTTTGCTTTACAAGTTTTAAAGACTGCGGGCTGTTATCGACAAAACAGACATGTTCTGCACCTCGCGATAAGGCTTCGATACCAAGAGCTCCGGTTCCGGCAAAAAGATCGAGTATTTTGGATCTTCGAATGCCCGGTCCCGCACCATGCTCAAGCATATTGAAAAGAGTTTCACGCATTCTGTCTGTGGTGGGTCTAATATGATCATTTTGGGGGGTGATTAATTTTTTACCCCTAAAGGTCCCGCCAATTATTCTCATTTATAAAACCTTTTAAACGGTTTCTTTGGATTTTTCTCGTCATCTTTCTTAGTAACTTTTTTACGTTTTGGTTTTTCATTCTTCTTCGGCTTGCTTTTAGCCCAGCCAGATTTTTTGGATTGCGTTTTTGGCTTTTCTGGTGCCTTAGGGATAGTAATGCCCAGCTCACCAAAATATTCTTTGCAATTAAACAGAAGTTCGCTATTGGCAACTTCTTCAATACTACCGCGTTGCAAAGTTTTAAGTTCAAACGGTCCGTAAGCAGTTCTAAGCAGTCTCGTTACTGTCAGTCCTGCATATTCTAATAATTTCCGTACTTCGCGGTTCTTACCTTCTTTAATTTTAATGGTAAGCCACTGATTAACACCTTCCTTGCGATCATCTAATATAACTTCTACGCTGCGGTAATTAACCCCCTCAATATTGACGCCTTTGCTGATCTCTTCAAGGCGTTTATGATGGAAGCGGCCATTGACACGTACCCGGTAGGTTCTAACCCAACCAGTAGAAGGTAGCTCAAGCCAGCGGGCAAGTCCTCCGTCATTTGTGAGCAGAAGTAACCCTTCTGTATTTAAATCAAGTCGACCTACAGAAATTACTCTCGGGATATTGGCGGGCAGAGCTTCAAAAATTGTTGGTCTGCCTTCGGGATCATAATATGTGGTTAAACGACCAGTGGGTTTATGATAAATCCATAATTTTGGCGCTTCCGGTGGATTTACTTTTTGATCGTCAACAGTTACACCTTCAACGGATGTAATAAGTGTCGCAGGGCTCTCAACGATTTGTCCATTGATTTTCACCATACTTGCCTCAATCATGCGTTCAACAGCACGGCGTGAGCCGACACCTGCGCGTGCGAGTACTTTGGCGATACGTTCTCCTTTGGGAGAATCAGTTTCATTTTTATCTGTCATAATGATCACAACATAGGGCAAGTTATAAAAAATGCAATCTTTGCTTGACCTTTTTATATCCCTTAAGCAAGCTAATAACATGTCATTATTTGAAAATATGCATATGAACCTGGCTTTGGAAGTTGCCAAAGAAGCGGCGAGCAGAGGAGAGGTCCCCGTTGGGGCCGTGGTGGTTCATGGCCCTACGGATAAAGTCGTATCTGTGGCCTCTAACCGGGTTATGGAATTAAAAGATCCGACAGCACATGCTGAAATGCTTGCCATTAGAGAAGCGTGTAAGGTGCAAAATAACGAACGATTATTAGAATGTGATTTGTATGTTACTTTGGAACCTTGCCCCATGTGTGCTCAGGCAATATCTTTTGCCAGAATAAGAAGACTTTATTATGCCGCAGAGGATAAAAAAGGTGGAGGAGTTGATAATGGTGCGATTGTATTTAATGCAAAAAGCTGTCATCATAAACCTGAAGTATATGGTGATATAATGTCCGGCCCATCGCAGTCATTATTGAAAGACTTTTTTAAAGAACGTAGATAAATAACGGAGATCATTTCTTTATGGATAATTTGATCGCAATAGCGAATGAATATTATAATTTTGCCATAAATTGGGCGAAAATAAATCTATTTACATATGAAAGCTTAACTCAGTTAGGAGTTATTGCGCTATTATTTTTAATAAGTTATGCATCTTCTTCCAGACTTTCCCCTTTTGTCCATAAAATATTTGAAGAAAAAGAATTTTATCAGAGGACAGAAAAATATTGGCAAGCATTTTATCTGCCTATTATTTCCTGGGTGTTAATTTTTACGACGTGGCAACTGGCTATCACTTTAGATAGTCCAACTATTATATTGCGAATGGCCACTAGTTTCGCTTCGGTTTGGCTCGTTATTCGACTTGTAACACTTATGATTGAAAGTGAAACAGTTTCAAAGTTTATCAGGATTGTGGCATGGAGCATCGCCATATTAAATATATGTGGTTTATTAGAGCCATTTGTAACCTTTTTGGAAACGATTACTTTTACAATTGGAAATAATACGGTCAGTGTTATTGGTATTATTACTGGATTTACCAGCTTGATCGTACTCGTTTGGGCCGCTTTATTTGTCTCTCGTTTAATAGAAGGAAAGTTAAAAGCGTCCCCAGCCGTTACACCTTCTGCCCGGGTCCTCCTAAGTAAGCTTGCACAAATTGTTCTTGTTGTAATGGCGTTCTTATTTGGTATTTCAAGTATTGGTATTGACCTCACCGCCCTTGCCGTCTTTGGTGGTGCCATTGGTGTTGGTCTTGGTTTTGGTCTTCAAAAAGTAATCGCCAATTTCATAAGTGGTGTGATTTTATTGCTAGATAAATCTATTAAGCCAGGAGACGTAATCGAAATATCAAATACATATGGTAAAATTAATAAATTGGCTGCGCGTTATACGTCTGTTATTTCACGCGATGGTCGGGAACATTTGGTGCCAAATGAAGATAT
>JABIPV010000148.1 GCA_018699075.1 Kordiimonadaceae bacterium
CATGGTACTGCTCTGGATATCGCAGGCCAGGGTCTGGCCAATCCTACCAGTATGATTAATTCCATAAAACTGGCCGAACGTATGTCCTTTAACTATAAACCAATTGAAACTGAACAAGATGTATGAAGACGGCCTTCCTCCGCTCAGAGACGTAATCAAACAATATGACTTGCAAGCAAAAAAGATGCTTGGTCAGAACTTCTTAACCGACTTAAACCTCACGAGTAAAATTGCCAGAAGTGCCGGCAATCTTGAAAAATCTATCATCTATGAAGTAGGTCCAGGCCCCGGTGCTCTCACTCGCGGCTTACTTATGAGCGGTGCGCATAAAGTAGTTGCCATTGAAATGGATCACCGCTGTATTGATGCCCTTGGTGACGTATCAAGCGCCTATCCAGGAAGGTTAGATGTCCATGAAGGTGATGCGCTCAAAATGAATGAATTAGAACTAATTGGTGATGCAAAAGGTAAAGACATCCATATTATCGCTAATCTTCCCTATAATATTGGAACAGCTCTTCTTGTAAAATGGATGACAGCAGATAATTGGAAACCGTGGTTTAAATCCCTTACATTGATGTTCCAAAAAGAAGTGGGACAGCGCATCGTCGCCACACCAAAAACAAAAGCATACGGCAGACTATCAGTTCTTTGCCAATATCGCGCAGACACCAGAATAATATTTGATATTTCACCGCAAGCCTTTACACCGCCGCCTAAGGTTACATCATGCATCGTGCAAATTGTTCCGCACGACGAAGCCGAAAACGCACCAATACAAAAAGTATTAGAAAGAGTAGTTTCTGCGGCCTTTAACCAAAGACGAAAAATGCTTCGTGCAAGCCTAAAAGCAATGGGCGTTGACCCCTTACCAAAATTGGCTGCCGCGGGAATTAAAGAAACAGCACGTGCAGAAGAACTTTCCGTTGAGGATTTCTGCCGCCTAGCAAAACATTATGAAAAAAAATAATCGGAGATAATAAAATGAAATATGCACAACCTTCTATACTTGCTGAAGAAACAACCCATGCACGTTACATTTCCTTTACAATTAGGGATAAAGATAAGATTTCAGCAACGTTAAAGTCATTAGCTGAATATATTGACCTTGACCAAACCGTTATTGGATTAGGCCAAGAGCTTGTGAAATCCACAGGTGCAGAAATTCCGGGACTTCGTGTGTTGCCTGCTCAGAATGTTGGTGAAATAGAAATTCCCTCGACGCCTGATGATCTTTGGCTTTGGCTTCGTGGGACGGACCGTGGTGAATTATTTCATCGGTCGAGAAAAATTGAAGAAATATGCCTCCCCGCTTTTGAAATCACCAGTGCGGTTGACAGTTTTCAATATTCTGAAAACCGTGATTTAAGTGGTTATGTAGACGGCACAGAAAACCCGGAAGGCGAAGATGCCGTTAATGCAGCCATATTCACCGATGGGCAGGAAGGCCTTAATGGTGGCAGCTTTGTTGCCGTACAGCAATGGTTACATGACTTTGATATCCTTAATGAAATGAGCACGGAAGAAAAAGACGATGCCGTTGGTCGACATATTAGCGATAATGAAGAGTTTGACGCGCCAAAGTCTGCACACGTAAAAAGGTCCGCTCAAGAAGACTTCTCACCCGAAGCTTTTATGTTAAGACGATCTATGCCGTGGGCAATGGGTACAGACGCGGGTTTAATGTTTGTCGCTTTTGGTCATTCCTTTGACCCATTCGAGGCAATTTTAGACAGAATGATGGGGCAAGACGACGGCATAATGGACGGTATATTTAAATTTACCTTGCCTATTACTGGCGCATATTATTGGTGTCCGCCTGTAAAGGATGGCAAAATTGATCTACGGGCCCTGAATTTAAATTAATCTTTGGTCAAATCGCCAACAAACGATGCAAGGCCAGATTGTCGGAAGCGTTTCATTCTTTCAGATTTTAAAATTGTGAATAATTCTGTTTCCGCTTTTTGCAAATCTTCATTAACAATCACATAATCATATTCGGCCCAATGACTTATTTCCGAATTGGCCTTGGACATGCGCTTTGCAACGACTTCATCACTATCTTGCGCCCGTGTTTTTAAGCGTTTCTCGAGCTCTTCTTTACTTGGCGGCAGGATAAAGACTTTGACCAAGTCCTCATGGACCTTTTGATCTAGAAGCTGTGTTCCTTGCCAATCAATATCAAATAAAACGTCTTTGCCGTGTTTTAGTGCTTCCTCTACTGGCGCGGCGGGCGTTCCATAAGAATGTTCAAAGACGGTAGCATGTTCCAAAAAACCATCTTGAGCCACGAGCGCATCAAAATCATCCTGCGCGACAAAATTATAGTCTTTGCCATCAACTTCCCCCGGTCGTGGTGCCCGCGTTGTCGTCGAAACCGACATACTAATATTATCATCTTTTTCAAGAAGCAACCGTGAGAGCGTTGATTTCCCAGCCCCTGAAGGTGATGACAACACGAGGAGTAGCCCTCTTTTTTTGATATTATTATTCAAGTTTATATTTCCCACATTTTATTCTTTAGTAGTTTATATCACCGTTTTACACGCTCTTAATAACTTTTGCCGAAATAATTTATTTTTGCAGATAAAATCAAAATATTAAGCTATTCATTCTTACTTCACCTTACATAAGAAATCAAATTTTCGACAGAAAGTTAAGCCATATTACTTTATAAGGGCGTTTTGCTTCTATAGCTTAAATCTAGACCCCTACTCCGTATCATGATATGACATAGCAAAATTAGAATATAGGAATTATGCACTGCCATGACATTAACAAATCAACCTACAAAATCTTTTCTAAATGATGATGTACCTCCCATGGGAATTTACGAAACGCTTTATGCTTTTGCTGATTCATATGGAAGCTTCATGGGGACCGAGGGTACGCATCCATGGTCACAAGGTTTCCCATTAACCACACCATTGGAAAAGTTTAACGGACCTGAACTTCCCTCATCAGTTAACGTGACAATGGAAGATAGATTTTATCCGAAAGCATGGGGTCATCCTCTCCTGCGAGAAACTATTGTCGACTATTATAACACCTATTACGGATCAAATATTAAACCGGACAACGTGATCATCTTTGCGGGTGGACGCCCCGGCATATACGCGGTTCTCGCATATTTGAAAAAAGACATCCAAATTCGTATCGGCAATGTCGAATGGCCGGCGTATCTGGATATCCTCACCCAAACGGGCGTAGACTGGAAAACAGTTCCCATGTCACCGGAGAATAATTTCCATCCAACAAATGCTGAATATTTTGATCGGTCGGGCTTGAACCACAAAACAAATCTATTTTCTGTAATTTCCAACCCGGGCAATCCCACTGGACATGCGCGCGCAGGTGATGAACTCGAACAACTGATGAAAATGGCAGAGCAGCCGCAAAACGGGATACTGCTTGATGAAGCTTATGAGATGTTTCACTCGCCCTCTGTCAGCGGCTTACAATATGTCAGTGACCTCGATAGCTCCAACGTGTTTATAACAGGCGCCTGTACTAAGGGTTTCCAGTCACCAGGCATTCGAATTGGTTGGATGATTGCGTCAAAAAAGAATATTGAAACGCTCTCTAACTTCAGCTCCTTTGGCATGGGCGGGGTATCTCACCCTAGCCAAATGTATGCCGTTGAACTGCTTAAACCAGACCGCGTTCCATTACAGCGCAAAGCCATCGAGGAGCATTACGAATGGCAACGAAAACGCTATAAGCAAGCTTTTGAGAAAATGGACTTGAAAGTGTTCACAGGTGAAGGTGGTTTTTACCACTGGTTACAATTGCCTGAGGGGCTAAATGCTGAAGAGTTTAATACACGACTTTATAAACGAGGTGCAGCGGTTCTAACAGGACGGGATTGCGACATGGGTAGGCCACATTCGAAAGACCCAACTTACGTTAGCCCTTATATGGACATGTTCAGGTTTAGTTTTGGACCATTACTGCCAGAAACATTTGAAAGCGACATAGAGCTAATGTCGGAAGTATTAGAAGCTTACAAAGCAGATGTTGGAGTCAGTTCGTAGTCCCAATTACTTACTCGACATTCTGAACCTGTTCCCGAAATTGATCTATGGCGGTTTTTAGGGATAAGCCAATGTTTGTTAAGGCAATATCTGTTGACTTTGAACACAGTGTATTGGCTTCACGGTTAAATTCTTGGCATAAGAAATCAAGTTTTCTACCAACAGCCCCTTTTTCCTTTAACAATGATCTCGCAGAGGAAATATGAGCGTGTAATCTGTCAGTTTCTTCTTTGACATCTGCTTTGGTGGCAAGAATGACAACTTCTTGGGTTATACGTTCAGCATCAAAATTACTCTTTTCAAGTAAAGCATTTACCTTATCCAAAAACTTATTCTTTAGCGCTTGTGGTTGCTGCGCCGCAATATCTTCGCCTTCGACAAGTAATCGTTCGATTTCATTAAGAACATCTGTGAGCATTTGATAGGTCGCGGCACCTTCATTATCACGTGATTGTTTCACCTCAGAAATGGCATCAAGGAAAGAGCTTTTTAATTTCGCATCACGCTTTTTCAATATTTCTTCATCATCTTCCTTGTTCGTGATTTCAACGACATCACGAATGGAAAGTAGATTATCAATAGATGGCATCGGCATGTCATGTTTTTGCGCGGCCTGCTTCGCTACTGATATTAATTTATCCAGTGCGGCCTCATTAACCTTTACATCAATTTCATCACTATCTTTTTGCAGTTGAAGCGACACATTAAGACTACCGCGCGAAATTAATTTTTTAAGGTTGGTTTTAATATATTGGTCAAATGCATCTAACCCCGGTGGGATACGCATTCTTACATCTAGGTTTTTGCCATTGACGCTTCTGATTTCCCAGACCCAGCTATAATTTTCAAATTGGCCTTGCGTGCGACCAAAACCTGTCATACTTGATAAAGTCATGTTACTCATTATTGTTATTATTGTTATTATTGTTCAAAGTTAGATATAGCAGGAAGTTCGCTTATGAAAAACCCTAAATCCATATTGATTACCGGTGCCAGTAGTGGAATTGGTCAGGCACTCGCCGTTGAATATGCCAATGAAGGCATCATTTTATTCCTCAGTGGCAGAAACGCTAATCGATTAGAAGATGTTAAAAATCTTTGCCAAGCTAATGGAGCAAAGGCTTACACAAAAATAATCGACGTTAGTGACGAAGAAGGTATGGCCCAGTGGATTTCTGAATGCGATGCGATCCAACCGTTGGATTTGGTCATTGCAAATGCAGGGATATCCGGATCAATGGGCAAAAAAGAAGGCCTCGCCGCCCATACCAAAGAGATTTTTAAAACCAATGTTGATGGCGTTTTTAATACCATTCATCCTACGCTACCTTTCATGAGAGAACGTCAAAAAGGTCAAATTGCACTTGTATCGTCGATGGCCGGGTACCACGGCATGCCTTCTGCCCCCGCTTATTCAACCAGTAAAGTTACGGTCAAGGCATATGGTGAAGCTCTACGTGGCCTTTATCATGATCAGGGGTTGGAAGTGAATGTCATATGCCCAGGTTTTGTCAGAAGCCGCATGACAGATCAAAATAAATTTCACATGCCTTTCTTTATGGAAGCGGAACGGGCCGCAAAAATTATAAAACGCGACCTCGGTAAAAATAAAGCTCATATTGCTTTTCCGTGGCAAACAAAAATGTTACTTAGTTTAATGGTAAGGTTATTGCCGGAAAGTTTAATCGGACGCATATTAAGATCCACACCTAGTAAGTAAAAAGGGAAATACATTGAAAACAGATCTTTCAAACTCACAAATCGATGCCTTCAATGAAGATGGTTTTATTGTCATTGAAGATTTTTTAAATGTGGGTGAACTTGAAAACTGGCGCGCAACTCTGGCAGAATCCCTCGCTATACGCGGAGGAAACAAATTACCCGACCGTAAATCTGTCGGCACGTTAGATGATGATGAAAGTTATTACGATACTGTTTTTACCCAGCGTTTGAATTTATGGATGGATAATCCAAATATGCGTGATTTGATATTGGATCCAGAGATTGGACGAATGGTTTGTGACCTTGGTGGCATAGATGGCGTAAGGTGCTGGCATGATCAGGCGCTTATAAAACCTGCATGGGGAAATCCTACCGCTTGGCACTTAGACACGCCCTTTTGGTCATTCTTTGATAAAAACGCCATTTCAATTTGGGTCGCGCTTGATGACGCAACATTACAAAATGGTTGCCTTTATTTTATGCCGGGTTCACACAAAGAAACCACCTATGAAAATCCCGGCATTACTCAGGAATTCAATTCGATTTTCAATCATTATCCACAGTTCCGTGATGTGATGCCCACTTCTGCACCCATGAAGGCCGGAAGCTGTTCATTTCATAATGGATTAGCGGTTCATAGCGCGGGGGCAAACATAACCCCCTATGATCGCCGTGCCATGACCTGTGCTTTTATGCCCGATGGCTCAACCTTTAACGGCCAACAAAATATATTATCAGATAAACAGGTTGCAGCTTTGAAAGTTGGTGATTTACTCAATAACGAAGATCAAAATCCGCTGGTTTATTCAAGAAATAGTTAAGATTATATACTCCAACCAAGGCACGTGATAAATCCATCAAGCGCACTGTCTAAAAAATCGGAACCCAACCCGGCACGTGTAAAGGTTGGAAGGTGCCGTTAGCCTAAGCGCAAGCGCCGGCGCCTGAGGCAAGACTAAAGTGAGTAAAAAAAGTGATAGATTTACAATAATTACAGAAAAAATTTTCTTCTTAATAATCAAGTATTGTGTAATATTAACTAGATACTATCATTTGTTTTTAAACAATTAAACATCAGTGCATTCTGAGTTTCTACCAAATTCCTCAGATTTCAATTAAAAAATAAAAAAAATTAATTCCATTTTCTGTTACTCATGGGATAAGATTATATAGATCATAAATAAAAATATAGTATTGGGGGAAATAGTGTTCAATTTGTTCAAAAAAAAGAAATCATCCACTGAGCGCAAAGAGCCAAAACTATCACCAAGTCCACAAGAATCTTCGCTACACAAAGCGATTGAAAAAAGAAGAAAGAAGATCCTTTAATTGGATTAAAAATAGGTGCGATTGACCTAAAAAACCAACTCCTCAATTTTGCAAAGGATGAAAATGGGGTACATATCG